>NZ_AP014546.1:1500000-1617500 GCF_016592555.1 Neptunomonas japonica JAMM 1380
GCGGTTTTCTGCTGTTGTAAATGCTGTAGCTGATTTTCCAAAGGACGAACAACCTGTTCATTGATAAGTGTGGAGTTGCTATCCGTCTGCAACACAGCGTCTAGTTGCGCTGCTCGTAACGCATGAGCTTTGTCACGCCCGGCGATATAGCTATAGCCATAATGGCCGGCTGTTGAGCGGACTACACATCGGGTGATCGTCATGTCTCCCAGATTAAAAGGAGAACCGGTGCCGCCCATACGGGCGCGTACTTGAGTTAGGCCAATTTCAGGCGCACGAATAGTTTCAAACTGGCTTTCATCGATTAAGTTGTCTGATAAAGCATGCAGTAACTGGCTGCAGGATTTAGCCATGGTAGACATCCAGTGTTGCCGATTACTCAATTGATCATTCACAGTATTATTTCGCTCTTTAATAGATGCTTGTTCCATGGTTTAGGGTTCCACGCTGTATTCAAAAATATCGCTACGTGTGATGCTGATGGAATATTCCATCAGCTGTTGATTATCTTTTAAGACGTATTGTGAGTGGATCTCCATGACCGGAACCCCTCTGCCTATACCTAACTGTTGGCATTCATCAAACGTGGGCATACGGGCGCTCAATTTTGTGTTGCCACGCTCTGCATCAAATTGGTAGTGATTTCGAAGAAATTGATGTAAAGAGCCTGAGGTGTATTTTTCTAGGGTATCTAGGTCTACGTTAAACAGGTGATGCTTAATCAGGGAGGCAGGTTTATCATCAATATATCGACGGGTTTTTAGGATAACCGCTGTTGTAGGCGCTAGATTTAATCGTTCAATGACCTTCGGGCTTAGCGCCTCTTCTGAGTAACCGAGCACCTCAGTTTCAAGAGATAAACCTATTTTTGAGAGGTTGTAGGTAAAGCATGAATTACTATGCAAAGAATAATCAATCGGTGTTCTTACCACTTGATTTCCTAATCCTTGAAAACGCTTGATCAAGCCATCCTGAACCAGTTCGTCAACAGCCCGTCGCAGTGTATGCCGGTTGACATTGAAACGGTCTGCTAGCTGTTTTTCAGATGGTAAGAGGTCGCCAGATTCGTATTGGTCGCGAATTTCGTCTCTTAGCTGTGTTGCAATTTTTAAGTAAACGGCCATGGCTCTGTTGTCTATACAAGTTTCAAGGATAAAAAATCAGATAAAGGCTTTGCGTAGCTGTTGGGAGATCAGATCAATTAAAGTTACACAAATAATAATGACGACCATCACGGCGCAGGTTTGCTGAAACTGAAATCCACGCAGGCTTTCCCACAAGATCACTCCAATGCCGCCCGCGCCGACCATGCCGACAACCGTGGCTGAACGGACATTGGACTCAAAGCGGTACAGGGAATAAGAGATCCATAACGGCAATACTTGGGGAATCACACCGTAAAGAATTTCTTCCAGTTTGTTTGCGCCGGTGGATCTAACTCCTTCAGCAGGGCGAGGGTCTATGGCTTCAACAGCTTCTGAAAATAGCTTGGCGAGTACCCCCGTGGTGTGGATAAATAACGCCATCACTCCAGCAAAAGGACCAAGCCCGACAGCCACTACAAACAACATAGCAAACACCATCTCGTTGATCGCTCGTGTTGCATCCATCAGGCGGCGGGTGGGTTGGTAAAGCCACATGGGTGCTAGGTTTTCTGCGCTCATCAATCCCAGAGGAATGGCGCAAATGATCGATAAAACTGTTCCCCATAAAGCGATATGAACGGTTATTACCATCTCATCGATGTAGTAGCTCAGGTCTTTAAAGTTCGGTGGGAAAAAGTCACCGCCAAACTCAAGCATGTTGCCTGCATCGTTGATAAGCAGCATTGGGTTCATTTCAGCTGATCCCCAGCCCCAGCTTAGCATCAGGAGTAAAATTCCCCAGCTTAGGGTTGCCATCCAGTTAAAAGGTGACTTTGGAATTGTGCTGACCGTTAATGTTGTCATGAAGTCATTCCGTACATAGAAAGACAGCTTCAAGTGAGTTATGTCACCTGAAGCCATGTTAATGAGTTAACTGGAGGAATTAGTTAGCTGAAGCTGCAGCTATTGCACTCATACGGCGATTCAATTCAGACAGTTGGTTATCAATTTTTTGTACTTTCTGCGCTTTGTCTTCATTGCTCATATCTGAAGCATTAATTAGTTTGATACGATTCTTGAAGAGTACCAACTGGCGGATAGGCAGCAATTGATCATCACTAGAAGCTTTAAAGGGAGCCCACTGTAATGCTTTCAGTGTATTCAACTCCGCGACCACGTTAGTTTTTCCATAGGTCATGAAGAAGTTATAGATTTCACTTTTGGTTTCTTCCGGAAGGTTTTTGCGCCATACGATTGGATCAGAAGGAATCAGGGGTGATTTCCAGATAATTTTCACGTTATTTGCTTTCTCAGGGTTGAGTAGCTGAATTCGTGCTAAGGTTTCTGTATTGTTTGTTGCCACATCTACTTGGCCATTGGCTACGGCAAGAATGTTGGATTCGTGGTTAGCATTGGTTATGCGTTTAAAGGCTTTTTTGGGATCAACATCGTTTTTAGCAAACACATAGTAGCCTGGTACTAAAAAGCCTGAAGTTGAGTTAGGGTCGCCGTTACCAAAGGCCAGTTCACTACTGTATTTCAGCATATCGTCAACATTGTTGATCTTGTCATTGTTCTTGTTAGCAAGTAACAAACTCCAATAGCCAGGGTTGCCGGATACATCAACCGTTTGAGCGAAAATCTGGCCACCTGCGCGATCTACAGCTTCCATCGCTGATTTGTTACCCAACCAAGCGACATCGACTTTATTAAAGCGCATAGCCTGAATAATACCGGCGTAGTCAGAAGCAAAGAATGGTTTAATCTTCACTCCCATCTGTTCTGACATATCTTTAAGGAAAGGAACCCAGACAGTTTTTAGGTTCTGCGAGGATTCGGTGGAAATGATGCCAAAGTTAAGCGCTTTAATCTCTTCAGCTTGAGCAAGCGTTACGCCCGACAGCGCTGAGGTTAATGCTAGGCCCGTCGCTAGTTTAGAAAATAGTTTTTTCAGTTTCATCAGTTGGGTTCTCGTTGATGGAGTTTAGTTAAGCAGGAGTTAGTTCAAAGCTAGGTGACAGCTGATCATTGGATACGGCGTCCGGCCGCTGATTCTGCTGTTGGGTTCCATATAACTGGGTCAGTTGTACTCTACTCAATTCGTTGATTCGACCATCGAAGAATATTTCTCCCTGGCGCAGTGCAACGGCACGCTGGCAGTATTTTTGTGCGTAATCGACCTGATGCAATGTGACTACAACGGTAATGCCATCTTTAATGTTAATGTCTTGAAGAATCTCCATCACTTGACGTGATGACTCAGGGTCTAAAGATGCGATAGGCTCGTCTGCCAGAATGATTTCGGCTTTCTGCATTAAAGCTCGTGCAATAGCGACACGTTGCTGTTGGCCACCAGAAAGTTGTGACGCACGTTGTAAAGCAAATTCACGTAAGCCAACGCGATCAAGAGCATTGAGTGCTTCTTGTTTTTCGGCATCAGTAAACCAGCCAAGCAGGCTGCGATAGGTCGGTACACGACTCAAGCCGCCAATTAATACGTTGGTTAATACGCTCAAGCGGCTGATAAGGTTGAACTGCTGAAAGACGTTACCGATACGTGCTCGAGAACGGCGAATATCTTTATGTAGTTTGCCTTGTAGCTGAATAGGCGTATCGAATACAGATACGCTAGAAGGTGTTTTTTTATCAGCTAATGTAAGGCCAGAGATGTGCCGCATCAGGGTTGATTTTCCTGAACCGGAAGGACCGATAAGAGCAACCATATCACCCTGATCAATACACAGGTCAATACCTTTAAGCGCGTAGTTGTTTTTTGAAAATGATTTTTTTACGCCCGATATAGTAATTATCGACATGGAGTATTCCTCTTTTTTGTTAGAGAAATATTAGAAGTGATATGTGACAGACCAGTTATCTAGACATGTCAGAAATATGAAGAATCTGTGGTAATTAGATGACAGGAGAAATGAAAAAGCCACTCTAAGAGAGCGGCTTTTATGGGAAGGGTTAGATATTAAGCAATATCTTTTTCACGTGCTTTTTCTTGAGAGTTAGCATAACGCTTCGCCCAGAAGTCAGCACCTTTAATTCCCAGTTTCTCTGGGTTGAAAGTGTAGGTTTTGACGCCTGCTTTGCGCTGTGCTTCGTAATCTTTTAACGCTTTTATTGCGGGTTTTGAGATGAAGAATATGATCAAAATACCAACAATGTTCAGCCATGCCATCAAGCCAACACCGACATCGCCAAGACCCCATGCAAGGTTTGCAGTTTTAACAGTTCCGTAGAAAGTTGCCGTTAGCAATACAAACTTAAGTAAGAAATTGAAACCAGGTAACTTAAGTGTACGTTTTAGGTAAGCAAGGTTGGTTTCTGCAATGTAGTAATAAGCAAGAATAGTGGTGAATGAGAAGAAGAATAGAGCCAGTGCGATAAATGGCTTACCTACGCCTGGTAGTACTTGTTCAACAGCAGTTTGCGTGTAAGCAGGGCTGTTAGCCGCGATATCTGCAGCTAAGTTCTGAACGAGGAAAATACCTTCGCCTGCACCGTGTACGTTATAAGCGCCTGTGATTAGAATCATGAATGCAGTTGCAGAACAAACAAACAGCGTATCAATATAAACAGAGAACGCCTGCACTAAACCTTGTTGTGCTGGGTGCTCAACCTCAGCCGCTGCTGCTGCGTGAGGGCCGGTACCTTGTCCTGCTTCGTTTGAGTAAACGCCACGTTTAACGCCCCAGCCTATCGCAGCGCCCATGCCGGCCATTGGTGTGAATGCATCAGCAAAAATCATGCTGATAACATCAGGTAGCTGTTCTAAGTTAAGTGCAATAACTGAACAAGCAATAACGATGTAAGCCAGTGCCATGAATGGAACAACAACCTGAGTGAAGTTAGCAATACGTTTTACACCACCGAAGATGATGAAGCTAAGCACCAGTACAATACTGATAGCCGCTATAATTTTGGTAAGGCTCAGATCACCCATTGAAGTGCTGACCATACCGCCTGAACCGAATGCTAGTTCTGCTGCGTTGCCAATACCGTTAGACTGTACACCTGGCAGCATCACGCCACAGGCTAGAATAGTTGCAATAGCAAAAATCCATGCAAACCATTTTTGGCCCATCGCTTTTTCAAAATAAAATGCCGGACCACCGCGGTACTGACCTTCGTGTTCTTCTTTATAAATCTGCCCTAATGCAGACTCTGTATAAGCCGTAGCTGCGCCAAGAAAAGCAACAACCCACATCCAAAACACAGCACCCGGACCACCAAAACCAATGGCCGCTGCTACACCTGCTATGTTACCGGTACCAACACGCCCTGAAAGCGATACAGCTAGGGCTTGAAAAGAGGAAATTCCTTTGTCGGAGCTGCTGCCAGAAAATAGCAAACGCCACATTTCGCCGAACATGCGTACTTGGACAAAGCGAGTAAGAATTGAGTAGAACAAGCCTGCACCAAGGCACAGATAGATAAGAGCTGGGCTCCAGATGATTCCATTTACAGAATCGATAATTGATTGCATATACACTAGTCTCCAGGGAGTTTTCGTTTTTCACGTTATTAGAATTATCGGCGGAAATTTTATAGAGTTATGCTTGGTGATTTTTTCTGTTATGCGTCTGATATCAGACGAAAGTATGGGTTTTCGGGGCGTTTCGAGAGTTTTTTTCTGTTAAGGGCAGGGTGGTTCTGCCCCTATGGGGTCTAGCGTAGATATTCTTTGCTGATGCGCTTGAATGTCTCTGTCCCTGATTTTTGCATCCACTCAAAAGCGACCATCTCACGAGTTACAATATGTATGCCGCAAGAACGCATTCTTTCTAGCGCGTATAACTTATCGTTGGGATTGCGGGAGGATACACAGTCTGCCACAACATAAACTTCTAGTCCTTGTTGCTTTAACTGAATAGCTGTTTGCATAACACAGACATGTGATTCCATTCCAATAACAATAATCTGTTCAAGGTTGCTATCGTGAATCATTTTGTGACAAGAGGGCTCTGACATACAGGAAAAATGTGTTTTTTCCATGTACTTATCTTTTGGTAAAACCTCTCTTAATTCATCGATGGTATGGCCTATGCCCTGAGGATATTGCTCGGAAGTTATGATAGTGATACCGAGTATGCTGGCTATTTCAATTAACCATTTGCTGTTTTGGATCAGCACCTCTTTTTCATGAATAGCGGGAGCTAATTTTTCTTGGATATCGACAACTAATAAGCAGGATTTTTGAGGGTGAATCAGCATGCTTTTCTCCTTATTGATTGCGTTCAGGGTAATCCCTTGAGAGTGACTTTGCCAAGTATGTTTTATCTCTGAGCTGCAGTGTTTATTGATATGGGTTTAATGATAATTAGATAGCTGAGGAAAGCCAGCGTGCCCATCAAGGCAATGCTGGCCGCCATAATAGTAGGGGTGCCTGTATGGCTATGACCAACAATTAAGCCGACAACAGCGGCAATGGCAGACTGTGTGAAACCTAATAATGCCGATGCTGTGCCTGCCATCTTAGAAAATGGCCCCATTGCTCCAGCCATTGCCTGTGGCATCACCATACCTACGGCCATCATAAAAAACACCTGGCAACCAATTACCCAGTACAAGTGATGTAGTTCAAGTAAAGACGCTGCCAGCATTGATATGCCTGCACTTGAGGCTAGCAGAGTACCTATAACTAGCATTTTGTTAATGCCATAGCGGGATCCTAAGCGCTGACTTAGCTGAGTGCCAACCATGTAGCCAAGGACGACTGCTGTGAAATAAAAACCGTAGTTCGCTTCAGGGACGCCAAAAAAATCAATCAACACAAAAGATGACCCGGAGAGAAATGAAAACAGTCCGGAAAATGTAAAGCTGCAGCACAGTGTATAGCCAAGAAAAATCCGGCTGCGAAGTAGTTCACCGTAATTTCTCATAATAATTAGAGGGTTTAGGCTGTTCACATTTTCTGGTTGTAGTGATTCCTGAATTTTGAACGTGATGATTAATGTAACGATAGCTCCGTAAGCGCCAAGGAATATAAAGATGGCACTCCAATTAAACACGAAGAGCATATAGCCTCCAATGATCGGGGCGATAGCGGGTGCCAGTGCCATAATGGTACCCATCATGGACAATACGCGGGCAGACTGTGTAGGGCCATAGATATCTCTAATCATGGTGCGGCCTAATACTGGCCCACCACATGCTCCTAATGCCTGCAAAAAGCGAAACACAATAAGTTCTTCGATGGTTGTTGCTGTAGCGCAGCCAAAAGATGCAGTAGTAAAGAGCGCTAAGCCTGCAAGAAGAATAGATTTTCGACCAAAACGGTCTGCCAGTGGTCCGTAAACAAGCTGTGCAACAGCAAACCCTGCAAAGAAAATGGATAAGGTGATCTGTACTTGATCAATTGATGCATTTAGCTCTGTTGTTAATCTGGGCAACGAAGGTAAGTACATATCTGTTGAAAGTGGCCCAAGAGCAACAATGGAGGCAAGAACCAGTATGGTTGCCAGGGAGGTAGGTAAAAACATCAAGATTCCTTTCGCGGGTATAGGGCCTGACTTTACCTAATATTGGGTGCGCCGAATAGGTTATAAATTGGAAAAAGATAGTTGCAGAAATGAAAAAAGGCGGATTAGGTCCGCCATGAATTCGTGCTATCGGGCAGAATTAATTAACAATTTATTTTACGTATATGCACAGTGTTGCGACAAATAAATCGAAAAAAATAGGTTATAGCAATTCTTCAAGAGATACAATATTTATAACTAAAGACATGCTTTATGTATCATAAACTTTGGTGTATGGTCTCTCTATATGTAAAGAACAGCACCTTCACCGAATAACGACAGAGAATCCTCATGAGCCATGCGATGACGCCCCAGCTTGCTGCATTAGTCACCAAGCACGAAAGCACACTAAACGCTGCCCTGAATGCCATTAAAACCCGCGATTACTGGACGCCTTACCCAGAAAATCCGAGCCCACGTGCGTATGGCGAAACCGCCAATGCGGACGGTGAAGCCGCCTTTAAAAGCTACCTAAACCAGAGCTTTGCATTGGAGATGCCGGGTATTGTTGGTGAAGCCGGTGCTGAAGTCTCCCCGTATGGTATTGATCTGAACGTTAAATACCCGCTGGTCGATTTGGACCAATTACTACCGGCCATGCAGGATGCACGTAAAGCCTGGCGTGATGTGGGCCCTCAAGGGCGTGCAGCCATCTGTTTAGAAATACTGGAGCGTATCAATAAGCGCAGCTTTGAAATTGGCTACGCGGTGATGCACACCTCAGGACAGGGTTTTATGATGGCTTTTCAGGCGGGTGGCCCTCACGCACAAGACCGTGGTCTTGAAGCGGTGGCTTACGGCTACACAGCGATGATGCATACACCGCAAAGTGCTGTGTGGACAAAACCACAAGGAAAGCACGACCCATTAGTTCTAAATAAAACCTTCACAACCGTTGGGCGGGGTATCGGTTTAGTGATTGGTTGTTCAACCTTCCCTACGTGGAATACCTATCCTGGCATGTTTGCCGACCTCATCACCGGTAACCCGGTGGTGGTTAAGCCACACCCTGCGGCTATCTTGCCGGCGGCGATCAGTGTGAAAATTGCACAAGACGTACTAACAGAAAACGGTTTGCCAGCGCATATCGTATCGATGGTCATCGACGAAGATGGCAGCAAACCTGCCACAGCAGAATTGGCCACACGGGAAGAGATCAAACTGATCGACTTCACCGGCAACACGCCGTTTGGTAACTGGTTAGAAAGCAACTGCACACAAGCACAGGTGTATACCGAAAAAGCCGGCGTTAATACCATTGTTATTGACTCCACTGACGACTACAAAGGCATGCTGCGTAACCTTGCTTTTACCTTGAGTCTCTATTCAGGCCAGATGTGTACCACCCCACAAGACATCTTTGTAAGCAAAGATGGCATTGAAACAGACCTCGGTCACAAAACGTTTGATGACGTGGCAGGCGATCTCGCGACCGCGGTGAGCAAGTTCTTATCAGATCCTGAGCGTGCTGCGATGGTGCTGGGTGCTATCCAAGCCCCCGTCACGGCAGAGCGCATTGAAAACAGCGTGACCTTGGGCACGGTCTTGCGTGAATCAGAAACCTTAGTACATCCACACTTCCCGAATGCACGCGTACGTTCACCGCTGTTGATGAGCATTGATGCAGATAAAGCGGACACGTACATGCAAGAACTGTTTGGTCCGATTAGCTTTGTCGTAAAAACGGACAGCACCGCACACTCGATTGCCTTGGCGACCGATGCAGTTAAACAGCACGGTGCGATTACTTTAGGTTGCTATACGCATAATGAGCATATTCAAGAACAGGTAGAAGAAGCGGCAATTGATGGGGGCGTAGCGTTGAGCAGCAACCTCACTGGTGGCGTATTCGTAAACCAGAGCGCAGCGTATAGTGATTTTCATGCCACGGGTTGTAACCCGGCAGCGAATGCGTGTTTGTCAGATTTAGCGTATGTCGCGAATCGTTTTCGTGTAGTGCAGAGCCGTCGCCACGCGTAGAGCGTTTGGGTTGGAGTGCATTCTGGATTAGCTGCGGTAAAGGGTATAAATATGAGTTACGAAACAGTATTGGTTGAGGTAAAGGAGGGTGTTGGTGTTATTACCTTAAATCGTCCTAAGGTAATGAATGCCTTAAATCAGACCTTAACTCGAGAGTTGGGTGAGGTGATTGATGTCTTGGAAAATGCAGAAGAGGTTGGCTGTATCATCATAACTGGTGGTGATAAGGTGTTTGCAGCAGGTGCTGATATTAATGAGATGAAAGACCTGACGTTCCCTCAGTTGTATATGGCGAATTTCCCCTATATTCAGCGTGATTGCTGGCGTGCAATAGATGAGGCTCGCAAGCCTATTATTGCAGCAGTAGCGGGTTTTGCATTGGGTGGCGGTTGTGAAATGGTCATGGCTTGCGATTTTATTATTGCTGGCGAGACTGCGAAATTTGGCCAGCCTGAAGTAACTATTGGTACTATTCCAGGTGCCGGAGGAACTCAGCGTTTGACCAAGGCTGTAGGTAAAGCTAAAGCAATGGAGATGTGCCTTAGTGGGCGTATGATGGATGCAGCAGAAGCTGAGCGTAGTGGGCTGGTATCACGAATTGTTCCAGTAGAAGAGTTGGCTGAAACGGCTTTTAAAACGGCACGAAAAATCGCTTCTAACTCTCGTCCTGTTGTTTACATGGTAAAAGAGTCGGTCAATATGGCGGTAGATGCGTCATTGCGTGATGGTCTTGCATTTGAGCGTCGTAACTTTGCATCTTCCTTTGCATTTGAAGATTGCAAAGAAGGTATGACGGCATTTGCTGAAAAGCGTAAGCCGGATTTTAAGCATCGTTAACGGAGAGTGTTGTTCATGCTGAAGGGCAAGAAGGTTTGGATTACCGGTGCCAGTTCAGGCATCGGTGAAGCTACGGCAAGGCGCCTGGCTAGCGAAGGCGTTTCTTTGGTGTTGAGCGCTCGCCGCGAAGAGCGCTTAGCTTCACTAGCGGATGAGTTGCGTTTGCTGGGGGTTACCGTAAATGTAGAACCTGTGGATGTCTCTGATCGTGCTGGTATGGCTGTTGTAGGCGAGAAGCTTGCGGCTGCTGGCGGTGTTGATATTTTAATCAACAATGCCGGCACCATGCCTATTAGCCCAATATTGGCAGGACGCCTTGATGAATGGGAGCAGATGATAGACGTTAATATTAAAGGTGTACTTTACGCTATTCATGCGGTTTATTCTGGCATGGCTGAACGTGAAAATGGCCATATTGTTAACATTAGTTCTATTGCGGCTCGCCAAACCTACCCAAGCGCTGGGGTATATGCTGGAACCAAGCATGCTGTTCGTGCTATTTCAGATACCTTGCGTAAAGAGGCCATTCGTTATGGTGTAAGGGTAACGGATATTCAGCCAGGTGCAGTTGCTACGGAGCTGCCTGATAGCATTAGGCATGAGAAAATTCGTGACGCGGTAAAGGCTAATATGTACGCAGAGGGTTCAGAAATTCTAAAGCCTGAGGATATAGCGAATGCTATTTTTTATGCAATAACGCAGCCTGATTACATCGATGTGAGTGAGTTGCATATTCGCCCGGTTATTCAAGAAAGCTAGTTATGTCGTGATGCCCACCTATTTGCAAGGGGGACAAGTGAGGCTTGCTTAAGTCTATTGTTCCTCTTTTTTTGTTTTCTTCTTTAAAATCATTTTTTTAGCTTTAATTCCCTCGCTTTCGGCAGGCTTGTGCTATTGTCAAAATCTGACCCACAGAAATTGAACATGAACAACTAATGTCGGTCATACTGGCGTAGTGTCACCGCCTTAGATGAAGAGTCTTTCATTGTGAACTCAGCGATCGAAGCTTTTTGATTTATTACAGCTAGTAGGATGGCTATTGTGTATTCGTTACTTATTTTTGACTGGGATGGGACGGTAATAGATTCGACCGCCCGGATTGTGTCCAGTATGCAATCTGCTGCAAGGGATTTGGGTTTAAGACATTTGCAGGATCATGAAGCTAGGGAAATTATTGGGTTAGGTCTTCCTGAAGCAATTCAGGCATTGTATCCAGATATTGATAGCGAGTTGTTAGTGTCGATGCGTGAGCGCTATGTCTATCATTATATGGAGGGAGATAGTACACCCACATCGCTATTTCCGGGTGTGCAGAAAACGCTGGAGAGCCTGCATAAGAAAGGTTATCGGCTAGCAGTTGCTACAGGGAAAAGCCGACAAGGCCTAGATCGAGTGTTAGCGGATACTGGACTTGGGTGGTTGTTTGAGGTCACTCGTTGTGCAGATGAGACGACATCGAAACCGCATCCTCATATGTTGGAAGAGATTTTGGCGCAAAGTGGGGTCTCAAGTGATAATGCTGTGATGATTGGCGATACTGAATTTGATCTAAAAATGGGTGTCCAGGCAGGAATGGCTACAATCGCTGTGAGCTATGGCGCGCATCATATTGATCGCTTGAAACAATATAAGCCAGTTCTAGAGATGTATGCCTTTCCAGAGTTAGAGGCGTGGTTAGATTTGCAATCAGGAGAAGCAGTGTGAGCGAGAACGAAAATCATTGGGATGAAAAAAAGGACGAGGGCTTGGATCGAGTGTTAGAAAAAGCCGCGAGTAAAAGCAGTAATAAAGAGTGGAAACTTATTGAAAAAATGCTCAATGGTTTGTTTGTTGAGCAGCGACGAGCAAGGCGTTGGGGGATCTTTTTTAAAGGACTTCTTTTTGCCTACTTGATTGCTATTTTGGGGATTTATTTTTCGAGCACATCTTTTACTACAGATTTAACAGGTGATAAGGCTGAGCATACCGCTGTTATTGAGATTGCAGGGCCTATATCAGCTCAAGAAGCAGCCAATGCCGATAGTATTATCTGGTCTTTACGTGATGCATTTAAAGCGGAAAGTGCTAAAGCTATTATTTTGCGTATTAATAGCCCCGGTGGCAGTCCTGTTCAGTCTGGTTATGTCTATGATGAAATTAAGCGTTTGCGGCTGTTGTACCCAGATAAACCCGTTTATGCCGTCATAATGGATATAGGTGCTTCTGGTGCTTATTATATAGCCGCCGCCGCAGATGAGATTTATGCAGATAAAGCGAGTTTAGTTGGTTCTATCGGTGTTATTTCTGGTGGTTTTGGGTTTGTTGATTTGATGGGTAAGGTGGGTGTGGAGCGCCGTGCGATGACGGCAGGTAAGAATAAAGGCTTCCTTGATCCATTCAGCCCGATGAAGGATAGCGATAAAGTATTTTGGCAGTCCGTGCTTAATACTACGCATATGCAGTTTATTGATCAGGTAAAAAAAGGCCGTGGTGATAAATTGGTAGATGAGCCAGACCTGTTTACAGGTTTGGTATGGACCGGAGAACAGGCGGTAGCAAAAGGTCTTATCGATGGTTTGGGCAGTGCTAGTTATGTTGCGCGTGAAATAGTGGGACAAGAGAAGTTGGTTGATTACTCTTCTCAAATGTCGCCATTAGATCAGGTAATTGAGAAATTCGGCGTATCTTTCGGTAAAACAATAGCGGCGCAGCTGGGTTTTGAAGGCGGATATTCGTTGCGTTAAAGTGTTAATAAAGGGTTATCTATGATAGCCCTTTATTCTTTGCTCTATATACGTAAAGGTGGGGCTATATGTTTGTTATATCGCGTTGATGTTAATATTGTTTAACATCGAAATTAGTCTTATAAGCGGTAAGCCGACAAGCGCGTTAGGATCCTCGCCCTCCAGTTTTTCAAATAGTGCTATCCCTAATCCTTCTGATTTAAAACTGCCGGCGCAATCTAGCGGACTTTCCTTGTCTATATAATTTTCAATCATTTGGGCTGTGAGTTCGCGAAAATGAACATAAAAGGGGATTACTTCTGTCTGGGCGTGGTTGTTGAGCGTATCTAATGTGCATAAGCCTGTCAGGAATGTAACGCGCTGCCCCGATGCTTGCTGTAGTTGTTTTCTGGCGTTTTCTTTTGTACCGGGTTTGCCAAGGATGAGGTTGTTGAGTACCGCGACTTGGTCTGAGCCTATAATGACACTACCCGGGTGTTGGACTGCGACAGCGCGGGCTTTTTCTGCAGCAAGGCGCATGACTAATTGTGTGGCGCTTTCGTCCGTATAGGGGCTTTCATCGATATCAGGGCTATGGCAGCTATAAGGCAGTTGTAGCTTGTCCAAAAGGATGCGTCGATAGGGTGAGCTGGAGGCTAAAACCAGAGGTTGCATGTTTCTTTTCCTTAAAGGCTTATGTATTGATGTGCAAACGCGTAAAATAGTAACCGTTTTTTAAGAACGAAACTTTATTTTCCTTTGACAGGAGGGCCGCTGGGCCCTAGAATTGCGCGCTTATGTCGTACGGTAACTTACCGAAAATAGTTGATCCGCGAAAGCTTGCTGAGCGGGAAGTCCGAATTACCGGTCAGGCTAGTGTAAAAGAGATGCCTCGAGTAGGGTCCTATCTATGTACAGATAGTGATGTTATTGATGTTGATCTTCTTTTTTCGCTGGATGAACGCAGAATTCGTATTATAACAGGTGATGCTAAAGGTCGTGTTCACATGACTTGTCAGCGTTGTTTGGAAGCGGTCCAAGTCGATGTCCAGGCTGAGTTCAATCTGGCAATCGCGTTCAATGAGGAGAAGGCAAAGCAGCTGCCTCGCTATTATGATCCATTGATCGTTGAGGACGAAGAGATCGAACTATTGCACGTCATTGAGGAGGAGTTGATTCTCAGTCTGCCATTAGTTCCATACCACACAGACTGTAGTATTCAAACCCAATTCGGTGATGCGGATATGGCTGAAAAGCCGGAAAATGAAAAACCGAACCCGTTTAAAGTATTGGCCCAGTTGAAGGCCAATAAGAAATGATTTAGGAGTTAACTCACCATGGCAGTACAGAAAAACAAAAAGTCTCGTTCACGTCGTGATATGCGCCGTTCACACGATGCTTTGACTGGTCCGACTTTGTCTGTAGACGCAACGACAGGTGAGACTCACCGTCGTCACCAAGTGACAGCTGACGGTTTCTACCGTGGTCGTCAGGTTGTAAATCAAGATAGCGAATAATTTCGTTGTCGAATCGCGTCACTCTCTCGGTTGATGCGATGGGTGGGGACTTTGGTCCCCACGCGATCCTTCCAGCATCTCTTTTTGCTTTAGAGCGTCATCCATATCTGACAATTTTGCTTATAGGTGAAATTGAACAGTTAGAGTCTCTTCTCGCAGCTCGACGCGTTACTGATTCCGTGAGGTCTCGGTTGAAAATCTTGCCGTCTGGTCAGTCGGTATCTATGGATGATAAGCCGTCATCAGCAATTAGACATCGACAAGACTCTTCAATGTCTCTTGCTGTAAAAGCAGTGGCTGAAAATCAAGCAGACGCATGTGTTAGTGCAGGTAATACCGGTGCTCTTATGGCATTTGGGCGCTTGGTGCTAAGGATGCTGCCAGGAATTGACAGGCCTGCCATTATTGCTTCAGTTCCCACGTTGAGTGGTCACTGCTATATGCTGGACTTAGGTGCCAATGTTGATTGCAGCGCTGAGCATTTGTTGCAGTTTGCGATAATGAGTAGTGTGATGGTTGAGGCTGTTGATAACAATGCCGGGCCCACGGTTGGTTTGCTGAATGTTGGCGAAGAGGCTATCAAGGGTAATGAGCAAGTGCGGCTCGCAAACAAGCTTCTTTGTGAGCAGCCGGGTCTGAATTATATCGGTTATGTTGAGGGTAATGATGTCTTTGCTGGTAAGGCGGATATTGTTGTGTGCGATGGTTTTGTAGGTAATGTTACACTCAAAAGTAGTGAAGGTTTGGCGCGTTTGATTTCTAATCGTGTTCGTCAGAGCTTTTCTCGTACCTTGTATCGGCGCTGTTTAGCTCTACTGGCTCGTCCCGTATTGAAAGAGATGCAAGCGCAGATGGATCCTTCTCGTTTAAACGGCGCGACGCTTCTTGGGTTGCAAGGTATCGTTATGAAAAGTCATGGCAGCGCTGATCAAAAATGTTTTGGTTATGCATTGGATCGTGCTATTGCAGAGGTTTTGCAAAACGTACCTGATAAAATAAGTGAGCGCTTGTCAGGATACTTGCCTTCAGTAGGTGATTAGAGCGTTCTAATTCTGTCGCAATATTGTAAACTACACATCTTTTTAGCATAACAGGCTTATGCTGTTTATCAGATTTTTGCGAGTTGAGGACATTTATGTCGCAGTCTTTTGCTTTTGTTTTTCCTGGGCAGGGTTCCCAGCAAGTCGGTATGTTGGCTGCGTTAGCTGCTGAAAACCCAATTATTCAAAATACATATTCTGAAGCGTCAGCCGTATTAGGCTATGACTTGTGGGATCTTGTACAAAATGGTCCTGAAGCAGATCTTAATCAAACGGACAAAACACAGCCTGCATTGCTGGTGTCGGGTGTTGCGTTATGGCGTTTATGGCTCGAAAAGGGCGGCGCTAAGCCTGCGATAATGGCTGGTCATAGCTTAGGTGAATATACAGCGCTTGTTTGCGCTGGAGCTATCAATTTCGCTGATGCTGTCAATCTAGTTAAATTGCGCGGTGAATATATGCAGGAAGCAGTGCCAGCGGGTACGGGTGCTATGGCTGCTATTCTGGGTTTGGCTGATGATGCAATTAAGTCAAGCTGTCAGCAGGCGGCACAAGGACAGGTTGTTTCTCCGGTGAATTACAACTGCCCTGGGCAAGTTGTTATTGCTGGCGAAAAAGATGCTGTGGAAAGGGCTATTACAGCGTGTAAAGAAGCGGGCGCTAAACGTGCCATTCCTTTGCCTGTTAGTGTGCCTTCTCATTGTTCTCTGATGAAACCTGCTGCGGATAAATTAGCGCAAACATTAGCAGGTATTACTATTTCAATGCCTGAAATACCTGTGGTACAAAATGTTGCAGCATCTTTGCCTGAGAGCGTTGAGCAGTTAGCTGAAAACTTGTTAGCTCAGTTGTATAGTCCTGTCTTGTGGACGAATAGTGTGCAGACCATGGTTGATCAAGGTGTAGATACGACTATTGAATGTGGTCCAGGCAAGGTACTATCTGGATTAAATAAAAAAATTCACAAGCCGTTAGTGGTTAAAGCAATAAATGATCCGGCAGGGTTAGATGTTGCGTTAGCGCTGTAACAAATAAGGAAGGTTGTGATGAGTATTGAAGGTAAAATTGCCCTTGTTACAGGTGCGACACGCGGTATTGGTAAAGCTATCGCGTTAGAGCTTGGTCGTCAGGGTGCTATTGTTGTCGGTACGGCAACCAGTGACTCAGGTGCGGGATCTATTAGTGGTTATCTCTCTGAGGCTGGTATAGCGGGTAAAGGGCTAACATTGGATGTTTCGTCGGCTGAATCGGTTGAGGCTGTTATTAAGGCGATTCAGGACGAATTTGGTGCCGTGGCTATTTTAGTTAATAATGCCGGTATTACTCGTGATAACATCATGCTTCGCATGAAAGAAGACGAATGGGATTCCGTATTAAATACAAACCTGACGTCGGTCTATCGTGTGGTAAAAGGTTGCCTGAGAGGTATGACAAAAGCACGCTGGGGGCGTATTATCAGCGTCAGCTCGGTAGTTGCTTCAATGGGCAATGCTGGCCAAGCTAACTATGCTGCTGCGAAATCAGGCATGGAAGGTTTTACACGAGCGCTTGCACGTGAAATTGGTTCGCGTAATATTACGGTCAACTGTGTTGCACCCGGATTTATTGATACGGATATGACCAGTGGACTACCAGAAGAACAGAAAGCTGCTTTGCAGTCTCAGATTCCTATGAATCGTCTGGGACGCCCTGAAGAGATTGCATCTGTAGTAGGATTCCTTGCAAGTGATGGGGGAGCGTACGTTACAGGCGAGTCAATCCAGGTAAATGGCGGCATGTACATGAGTTAAATCAGCGTATTTGCTTTTAGGAATTGTTTTTCTTGGCAATTTGTTGATAATTGGCCGTCAGCCGAAACGAATTTAAACTACCTGCTTGCTATGTATAGGTGGGTTCTAATAAAATCACGATTTCATACCTTCGGTGTGAAGGGTTGATAAAAAGATAGGAAGAGTTATGAGCAATATTGAAGAGCGCGTTAAAAAAATCATCGCTGAACAGCTGGGTGTTAAAGAAGAAGAAGTGATCAACGCAGCTTCTTTCGTAGAAGATTTAGGTGCTGACTCTCTCGACACTGTTGAGCTGGTAATGGCTCTTGAAGAAGAGTTTGAGACTGAAATTCCAGATGAAGAAGCTGAAAAGATTACGACTGTTCAGCTGGCAATCGATTACGTAAGCGCTCATCAGTAATCGAACCGTTTCTTGATCAAATTTTGATTAAAGCTTGATCGAAAAGCCGCATCTATATACGTAGAGTGCGGCTTTTCTATTTCTATAGATTTTAAATGGAGTGGCGCTATGTCTCGAAGAAGAGTGGTGGTTACCGGAATGGGTATGTTATCGCCGGTAGGTAACACTGTCCAAGACGCTTGGGATTCTATTCTCGCAGGTAAAAGTGGGGCTGCGTCTATTGAGCATTTTGATGCTTCTCAGTTTTCTACACGCTTCTCAGCTTCTATTAAGGGGTTCGATGTTGCTGAGTATATGAATCCTAAAGATGCGCGTAAAATGGATTTGTTCATCCAATACGGAATGGCTGCGGCTGCTCAGGCAATCAAAGACTCTGGTCTTGAAGTCACTGATGCTAATGCAGCGCGAATTGGCTGTGCTGTTGGTTCGGGTATTGGCGGACTGACGCTTATTGAAAGTACTCATAACATATTGCAAAAAAGTGGCCCAAGACGTATTTCTCCGTTTTTTGTGCCGGGTAGTATTATCAATATGATTTCGGGTAATCTTGCAATTAAGTATGGTCTAAAAGGCCCAAATATTGCTATTACAACTGCATGCACAACGGGCACGCATAATATTGGCTCAGCTATGCGCATGATCCAGTATGGTGATGCAGATGTTATGTTGGCTGGTGGTGCTGAAATGGCCACGACAGAATTAGGCTTGGGAGGTTTCGCTGCTGCGCGTGCCTTGTCAACGCGCAATGATGACCCGCAAAGAGCAAGCCGTCCTTGGGACCGTGATCGTGACGGTTTCGTTTTAGGTGATGGTGCTGGTGTGCTTGTTGTTGAAGAATATGAGCATGCTAAAGCACGTGGTGCACATATTTATTGTGAACTTGCTGGGCTTGGTATGAGTGATGATGCTCATCATATGACCGCGCCTCCTGCTACAGGGGAAGGTGCTGCTAACTCAATGGCTAATGCTATTCGTGATGCAGGGTTAAATGTTGATCAGGTTCACTATATTAATGCGCATGGCACATCAACGCCGGCGGGTGACTTAGCCGAAACGAATGCCGCTAAGCGGGTATTTGGTAATGCTACAGATGCCTTGCGAATGAGCTCAACAAAGTCAATGACGGGGCATTTGCTGGGTGCGGCGGGAGCGGTTGAAGCAATTTTCTCTATTTTAGCTATCAGAGATCAAGTTGCACCTCCGACGATAAACCTTGATAACCCTTCAGATGGGTGTGATTTGAACTATGTAGCTCATCAAGCTCAGCCATGTGTTATAGATGCTGCTGTATCTAATTCATTTGGTTTTGGCGGTACAAATGGCACATTAGTTTTTCGTAAAATCTGATAGTGCTTGATCTAATAAGGGTTAATGGCGCTGAGTCTCATGAATTAGCGGTCACAGATCGGGGCTTATGTTATGGCGATGGTTTATTTGAAACTATCAAAGTAATACAAAATAAGCCCTTATTATGGGGTGCGCATATAGCTCGCTTACAAGCGGGTTGTGGGCGTTTGGGAATTCCTATTAATGGGCTTGAAGAGCGCTTCAATGCAGACCTTAAAGCGCTTTTGTCCATTAATCCTTATCATACTGCAGTATTAAAGCTCACGGTAACTCGAGGTTCGGGTCCACGTGGCTACTGTCCACTCAAAGCTCCTAAGTTGACTACTATAACGGCATTGTCTGAAGCGGCTGATTTTATGCGTAAAGCGCATGATGGTGTCGAGCTTCGTTGGTGTAGTACTCCTTTATCGGTTAATCCATTGCTTGCGGGTATGAAACATCTGAACCGCCTAGAGCAAGTGCTTGCTAGGCAAGAGTGGGATAGCCCTCACATATCGGAAGGCCTGATGAGAGACCCTAGTGGGTATCTGGTCGAAGGAACTATGAGTAACCTCTTTTGGTGCAAGCAGGGGCAGATCTACACGCCTGAGTTGGACCGCTGTGGTGTTGCTGGTGTATTGCGCCAAACTATTATAGATATTGCAGCAGCACAGCTTAAACCTGTAAAAATTGGGCGCTTTACTGACATGGCACTAAGTGGTGCTGAAGAAGTATTTATTTGTAACTCGCTTATCGATATTTGGCCTGTGATTCAACTGGGTCGTAAAAGTTGGAATATTGGGCCGATTACTCAACAGCTACAAACCTTGCTGAAAAAGGAATATAACGTTTGAAACGGGTATTAGTTTTATTTTTTATTTTATTGTTATTAGGCGCAGCCACTATGGGGTGGTTGTGGCAGGATATGCATCGTTATATGAATGCGTCAATGAACCTAAAAAGCGATATTCCTTCTTTAATTGTCTCTAAGGGAACATCGTTTAACCGTTTGTTAAGCGATTTAGAAGATGATGGCGTGATTAATAAGCCTCTCTATTTTAAAGCTTATGCACGTATTAATAAGCTAGGTGTGAAAGTCAAAGCGGGCGAGTATCTTGTTGAGAAGAATTTAAGTCCAAATGAGTTGCTGCAAAAATTGGTGTCGGGCAAAGGTGTGCAGCATAGCTTTACGGTAATAGAAGGCACAACCTTTAAGCAGTTAAGAGCGCAGTTAGCGCAGCGTGCAGAGCTCATTAAGCAGACTTTGTCTGATAAAACCGATGTGGAAATACTAGCGGCTTTGGGGGCTAAAGAATCACACCCTGAAGGGCTTTTTTTAGCGGACACATTTCAGGTGGAGCGCAACTCTACCGATTTAGCTTTGCTTGCACGCAGTTATAACGCTCAGCAGCAGGTACTTAGCAAGCTTTGGGAAGCGCGTGATAAAAAGCTACCCTACAAAACGTCCTACGAAGCGCTGATTATGGCGTCTATCGTTGAAAAAGAAACAGCCGTAGCCGCTGAGCGACCTCTTATTGCAGGTGTGTTTATTAAGCGTTTAAAAATAGGCATGCGTTTACAAACAGATCCTACTGTTATCTACGGTATTGGCGATAAATATACAGGTAATATTACGCGCAAAGATTTGCGTAAACCTACCGCTTATAATACCTATACTATTAATGGCTTGCCGCCTACTCCAATAGCGATGGTTGGGCGTGAGGCTATTCAAGCCGCTCTAAACCCTAAAGTAGGAAAGTCTTTATATTTTGTTGCCAAGGGTGATGGTAGCCATCAGTTTTCGCCCTCGCTGAAGGCGCACAACAGGGCAGTGAGGCAGTACCAGTTAAGACGTAAACAACAATACCGTTCAACGCCGGAGAAGTGATGGATATCGCAAAAAAAGGTTGTTTTATTACCATCGAAGGCACAGAAGGTGTTGGTAAAAGCACTAATGTTGAGTTTATTCGCCAGTACTTGTCGAATAAAGGTATTGGTTTGCGCTTAACCCGTGAGCCGGGTGGAACACCACTTGCTGAAGAAATTCGGGAATTACTACTTCAGCCTAGAGATGAAAAAGTAAGTGATGATGCTGAAATTCTTTTAGTCTTTGCTGCCAGAGCACAGCATGTTGCTCAAGTGATTAAACCGTCGCTTGAGCAAGGGCTGTGGGTGCTTAGTGACCGCTTTACCGATGCAACCTTTGCATATCAGGGCGCAGGGCGCGGTATTAGCTGGAATCGAATACAGCAGCTTGAGCAATACGTGCTCGGGGATTTACGTCCAGACCTGACAGTTCTATTGGATTTACCTGTCGATGTTGGCATTGCCAGAGCAAAAGAGCGAGGCGCGTTGGATCGCTTTGAGCAGGAAAAACATGATTTCTTCGAGAAAGTCAGGCAAGGATATCATCATCGCTTAAGGGCTGAGCCTGATCGCTTTGCTTTAATTGATGCCTCTCAGTCTTTAGAAAATGTGCAGCAGCAAATTGCTGCGGCCTTGGCTGAAAAATTGGATATTAAGTAATGGAAATTAGTGATCGTTATCATTCACTCAATGCCGCTATTTATCCTTGGTTTGAGGAGCAGTGGCAAAGAGTATTGCGCTTGCATAATGATAATCACTTGCCGCATGCATTATTACTTAGTGGTATGCCGGGAATTGGTAAGGCGCGTTTAGCTGAGTCAATCGCGGGCTATGTTATGTGCCATCAACCTCAGACTAATTCTGCGTGTGGGCAATGCCGTAGTTGTGTTTTATTAAACTCAAGCGGGCATCCCGATTTATACTTTCTTCGCCCAGAAGAAAAAGGCAAGCCTATTAAAGTTGATCAAGTTCGGCAATTAACCGAATTTATGCACAATACTGCCCAGCAGGGTGGGTATCGTGTTGTCGTACTTGAGCCGGCGGAGTCTATGAATATTTCAGCCGCGAATGCGTTGTTGAAAACGCTGGAAGAGCCTGGTCGTGATACATTACTTATTTTGATTACTCACCAATTAGGGCAAGTGCTTCCTACAGTAAAAAGCAGGTGCCAGCGTTTAGATTGTCACCCTCCGGATGAAACTGTCGCTGTTGAGTGGTTGGTTGAAGCGCTTTCGGTTGAGTATCAGGAAGCGTTACAGTTGCTTAAAGTCGTGCATGGTGCACCGTTGGCGGGGGTCGATTTTAAACAGCAAGGGCATCAGGCACTGAGAGCTGATTTTCTGACGGCTTTAAGGGATATTCTTAGGCAGAGAAAATCGCCACCAGAAGTCGCTGGGCAATTTCTAAAAGCCGATCTAGACTTGTTGTTAGGGTGGTTGCAAGGTTTGCTTGCAGATATTACGCGTATACTATTAATGGGCAGTGATGAATTGGTCCGTAATAAGGATATGCAAAAAATGTTAAAGGGTGTTGCTAAAAACAGCACAAAGGATAAAATCTTTACGTTAGCTGATCTGATTCAATTTGAAAGGCTGGGCCTGCAGCGCAGACAAAACCCAAATAAGCAGCTATTGTTAGAACGTATACTCATAGATTGGTCTGCACTCGTGCGAACCTAGAGAAGGAGTTCTCAAGATACAATGTCAGTTGTTCCGCGCATAAGCCACGGCATATTGTCTCTTAATATAGAGACCAAAGAAGATCTGTATAAGGCTTACATGCCTTTTGTTGCTAATGGTGGCATATTTATCCCCACAGCTCGCTCATATCAGCTTGGTGAGGAGGTGTTTATGCTTCTTACTCTAATGGATGATCCTGATAAGATACCGGTGACGGGTAAAGTTATCTGGGTTACACCTAAGGCGCCGCAAGGTGGTAAAAAGCCGGGTATTGGTATTCAGCTCTCCCCTGAAGATACGACACTTGTTCAGAAAATCGAGACTCATTTGGCTGGAGCTCTTAACTCCGGTCGTCCAACTAACACTCTTTAATTTGTATTCTTATGTTCATTGATTCTCATTGTCACCTCGACAAGTTAGACCTGTCCCCATACGATAATAACTTCTCAGCCATGTTGGCCGCTGCTTTTGAAAGAGATATTTCACGCTTACTATGTGTCTCTATTGATATTGAGCAGTTTGAAGGAATGTATAAACTAATAGAAGATCAAGCAAAGATTTTTGCCTCTTTTGGCGTTCATCCACTTCATGTTGAAGATGAGGCTGGGGTGATTTCGGTTCAAGGTTTACTTGATAAAACAAAGCAGCACTCCAAAATTGTCGCTATTGGTGAAACCGGACTAGATTATTTTTATCAGACCGAGACAAAAGCACTGCAACAGCAAAGCTTTATTAATCATTTACAAGCGGCGGCTCAATTAGCCTTGCCCGTTATCGTGCATACGCGAGATGCGCGTGAAGACACGCTGGCACTTATTAACGCACATGGAGGAGATGCTGGGGGGGTATTGCATTGCTTTACCGAATCTCTTGAAATGGCAAAAGCCGCGTTAGATATGAACTATTTAATTTCGTTTTCTGGCATTGTCACTTTTCGTAATGCTCAAGAGTTGCGTGACGTCGTTAAAGCCATCCCGTTAGAAAAAATTCTGATAGAAACTGATGCACCTTATCTTGCACCGATTCCCCACAGAGGTAAGAAAAATGAACCTAAATATGTGGTTGAAGTTGCTCAGTGTATCGCCGATATCAAAGGGGTTTCATTAGAGAAGGTTGCTCAAGTATCCACTGAAAATTTCTATCAACTGTTTTCAAAAGCTGCTGAACTGGATGGTTTGAAATAATGTGGACGATGCCGCCGGTTGATTACATAGAGCCGTTGTTTCGACCGCCCAGTGAGGCGCATTCTCTTATCTTGCAGGTCACCAATGGTTGTAGTTGGAATCGTTGTGTCTATTGTGAGATGTACACGCAGCCGCAGAAAAAGTTCAAACCAAAATCAGAAAAAGAAATACTGGCAGAAATTCAGCGTTGCGGTGAGCAGCTGCCGAATACGCGTCGAATTTTTCTGGCAGATGGTGATGCAATGGCGCTTTCCTTTAGGCGCTTAAAAAGCATTCTAGAAGCGATTAAGCAGCACCTACCTAAGGTGTCTCGTATAACGGCTTATTGTTTGCCCAGTAATGTGAAGAAAAAGACAGTTGAAGAGCTAACAGAGCTAAAATCTCTCGGACTATCGATGCTTTATATCGGTGTTGAAACCGGTGATGATGAGCTACTTACGCTAATTGATAAAGGTGAAACCTACCAGTCTACCTATGATGGCTTAATAAAATTGCAAGCAGCCGGTATTAAGCGCTCGGTCATGGTGATTAATGGTTTAGGTGGGCAGTTGTATAGCGAACAGCATGCACGTGAAACAGCGCGGTTAATGAATGCTACACAACCTGAATATTTAGCGAGCCTAGTGCTGTTCTTTTCTAACGGCGACCAGCGTTACCGAGAAGCCTTTAATGACAAGTATTATGGTATGAATGATATTCAGCTATTTGAGGAAATGCAGCAGTTTGTAGGGGCGCTAGACTTACATAAAACTATCTTCAGAAGTGATCATGCATCTAATGTACTGGTGTTAAAAGGGGTATTAGGTGCTGATAAAACACGCTTGCTAGACCAACTAAACGCGGCAGTTGCTGGTGAGTCATCTGTCTTTTTACGACACTCTAGCGACAGAAGTCTCTAGTTTCGTACTTCTTTGGTACTTTTCTTTGGTGCTTTCTTTTTTGTCCTGTTTTGGTGTGCTATAAACTTTAGTAGTAATTGTTATAAAAACACACGCTATTATAAAAAAAACCACATCAGCAGGAATATTCATATGAGACGTCCCGTTCGAATTGCCGTTACTGGTGCCGCTGGCGCAATTAGCTATAGCCTTTTATTTAAAATTGCCGCTGGTGAGATGATGGGTAAAGACCAGCCAGTTATATTACAGCTTATAGAGTTGCCTCATGCGATGGAGTCCCTTCGCGGCGTAGCAATGGAGCTGGAAGATTGTGCTTACCCTTTGCTACATACTATTACATTGCATGATAACGTTGAAGATGGCTTCAAGAGCGCACATTATGCGTTGTTAGTTGGCGCTAGACCACGTGGCCCAGGTATGGAGCGTAGTGATCTTTTAGAGGTCAATGCAGAAATCTTCGCTCGCCAAGGTAAAGCACTAAACGACTATGCTAACCGAGATGTAAAAGTACTGGTTACGGGTAACCCAGCTAATACCAATGCGTTGATCGCTAGCCGTAATGCGCCTGATTTAAGCCCTTCACAATTCACCTGCCTAACACGCCTTGATCACAACCGTGCTAAAGGTATTCTTGCTAGCCAGTCCGGTGCTACTGCGCGAGATATTAACGGCATTATTATTTGGGGGAACCATTCGCCTACGCAATATCCAGACCTGCACCATGCGACTATCTTGGGTGAACCTGCGTTATCGCAAATTGATTTTAACTGGTATAACGATGTGTTCATTCCACAAATTCAACAACGTGGTGGAGAGATTATTCAGGCGCGTGGTTTATCCAGCGCCGCTTCTGCAGCACAGGCTATCGTCAATCAAATGCATGATTGGGTTCTGGGTACGGAGCCGGGTGAAATTGTCAGCATGGGGATTCTTAGTGATGGCAGCTATGGCATTGCTAAAGGTATTTTTTATTCATACCCAGTACGTTGTAACTATGGCCGTTACCAGATTGTGCAAGGCATCGAGATCAACGACTATAGTAGAGGCCGTCTGAGTACAACTGAGAAAGAGCTGTTAGAAGAAAGGTCTGTGATTGACCATCTGTTGCCTAAAGAGACAGAGGCATCGCATCTTAACTTGTCGATTTGTTTACGTTCAGGTGTGACCTTGTATGCCGATGGTACAGGCCCGGATCAAAACAGTAAGTTCATGACAACAAATCGCGTCATGTAAGTTTATTGAGCAGAATAAAAAAGCCTCTGTTCGTTAACAGAGGCTTTTTTATATGTGTTGAGAAGTGCTTAATGATACTGCTATGGCAGTTTAATGCGGTTCATCTTCAGTGTCTGGAGTAATACTGACCATCATTTTATTAATATCCAACAAAATGGTTAGAAGGCCGTTATAGTAACAAACGCCCTGAACAAAGCGTCTGCTGGATTCATCTCCTGTAATATTGGGTGCTCGCTCAATATCATCTTGAGGGATGTTGATTACTTCATCAACACTATCAACAACAAGACCAACGACTTCTTGCTCATTGTAATCAACCATAATAATACGTGTATTATCGTCGATTTCGGTAAGCGGCATTTTAAAGAGTCGGCGTGTATCTAATACAGTAGCAACATTACCACGTAAGTTGATAATGCCTAATATATAGTGCTCGGCGCCAGGGACAGGTGTCATATCAGAATAACGAAGGACTTCTTTTACCTTCATAACATCAATGCCATAAAGCTCTTTATTAACTTTAAAGGTAGCCCATTGATGGTAAATAATTTCTTCTTGATTGGCTCGTTTGGCGCGCTCTTTCTTGTCCTTATTGGACTGCATGCCTTCGAGCGATTTTAGTTGGTCTGATTCAGCTTGTAAGCTCATGTTGATCTGTCCACTTATAATGACTGCTTAGCGTAAAAATAATGGTTTAAACATAGATTTGTGTATAGGTTTTAGCATAGCGTAGATTTTTGATAAGTGTACTTTCTTGCAGGTTTTTATAAACAATTAGTCGGTTTTGGTAACCCAGCAAGTTTAGCTGCTTGCTTTGCCGGGCTATCAGGAAAGAGCTTCATGAGGTGCATACTTTTCCCTTTGCTTGGACCTAATGCAAGCCCAACTGCTTTTACCAATGGACGCATGGCGGGAGATAATTCGTATTGCTGATAAAAATCACGAATAACCTGAATAATCTCCCAATGAGCGTCGGTCAGGTGGATGCTTTCTTCAATGGCAAGGTAGCTAGCTACAGCATCTGACCACTCCTCTAAATTGAGGAGGTAGCCTTCGTCATCCAGTTCTACTGTGTGTCCTTCAATCATGATTTGTCGCATCAGAACCAACTCACAGTTTTAGAATGCTGGCATGCTAACTCAACAAACTGTTGGTCATCTACAGCGCTGATTTTGTTGTTATCAGCCAATATGAGGCCGCGAGCCTGTAGATCAGCCGATAAAAAACTGATGTCGATCTCTTCTAATGTGCTTAGTTGCTGAGCAATAATGGTATGCGTGGCAGCGTATACGCCATTCTCAATGATGAGTAGTGTATCGCCAGGCAGCAAAGCGGCTATGCAAGAGTGCCATAGCGCGGCGTTAGAAGGAGGCTTGTTGATGGTATGTAGTGTCGTCATATTCAAAATCTCAGTACAACATCGTGGTCACGAATCATCAAGGCAATATCTGCCTCGTTTACCCACTCAGCAGGTATGACTAGCTGGTCCAGTGTGATTTTCTGCTCTTCTGCCGCCAGCGTTTCAATATAGATATTTTCAATATCGTACATAGGTAGGGCTGAGCAAATACTGGCTAGATTTTTTTGTTGAATCTGTTGTGGCTGCTGAGACTTTAACAATAAAGCTGGCGCATCTTGCATTAGCAGTAGAGAGACAGGCAGGCCAAAAGCCGCGGCTGTTAGTGCAACATCTAATGCCTCTTTGGCGTGAGCATCGCCGTAAGGTGCGCGCGAAAGAATGAGCAAAATATTCTTCTGTTGCATGCTAGGCTCCAAAAGTGACAAGGCGATCAGAAGTGATAGCCGCTTCGCTGAGCTGCCCTAAACCTGATAACTCATAAGGGGCTTGGCTGTTAAAAGAGCTTTTCTCATGGCGTTTTGCTTCAGCTTCATCCATCACGCCACGCTTTAAGGCCGCTGCAATACAGACGACAAGATCAAGCTTGTGTGCTTGAGCTAGCTCTTTCCAAAGTTGGTGTATGTTTTGCTCATCTCGTGGTGGTGCACTTAACATCGACGCTGTATGTACACTTTCGCCATAGAAGAAGATGCGATGTATCTGGTGTCCTGCTTTGAGTGCGCTGTCGGCAAAGCGGTAAGCTGTATGTGCTGACTGGCTATTATGAGCAGAACCATAAATAAGAATGGAAAAAAGCATGAGGAATCCGTACAAAGAAAAACGCCCCGTTATCTTAGCAAAGAAAACGAGGCGTGTGATGTAGTGATGCGAGTATTAGTCGTCGCTTAAAAAGCCCGTCAACGCGAGTAGATGAATAAATAGGTTGTAGATATTCAGATACAAGCTTGTTGTTGCCATGATGTAGTTTGTGTAGGTGCCGTTAACGATGTTGCTGGTGTCGTACAAAATAAAGCCAGCCATTAACAGAACAACCAATGCCGATAGCGCTAGGTGGAAACCACCAACATTCACGCCAAACATCGGCAGAATGAACATAGCAACCATAGCAATGATAGCGACCATCATGCCTGCAGATAAGAAGCCACCCATGAAGCTAAAGTCTTTACGGCTAGTCAAAACATAAGCAGACAAGCCAACAAATGTCAGAGCTGTCATGCCCATTGCTGTCATGATGATCTCGCCACCATTAGGCAGGCCAAGGTATTGATTAAGAATTGGACCTAAGCCAAAACCCAATAAACCAGTAAAACCAAATACAAGCGGTAAAGCAGCAGCACTATTTTGTTTTTTATGCAAAATAAACAGCAAAACAAAACTAGTAATAACGCTTCCCAAATACATAATAAAAGGAGGGTTAATCGCCATGGAAATACCGGCAGTTACTGCACTGAAGACTAACGTCATGGACAGTAGCATGTAGGTATTGCGAATTACCTTGTTCGTTTGCAGAACGGATTGTTCTGAGCGTGTGCCAATCGAATGTGCGTTACTCATGTTTTCCCCGGAAGTTCATATTGTTAACTAATAGCTATAATGGCTACTTCTGTGGTCATTTCAAGTGTTATGACCCTATTCTGCGATAAAGATTCCAAGTAAAATGCCGATTCATCTGATTTATCGCCTGGAATGATTAATACCCTTATGCCTTATCTGGATATCCTTTATCAGGATGACGACCTCATTGCTGTTCATAAACCTGCTGGATTATTGGTTCATCCAAGCTGGATAGCGCCTAAAAACACCCCAAATCTGGTTTACTCGTTGAAAACCTATTTTAGAGGTGCGCCTGTTCATACGATTCACCGTTTGGACCGTGCAACTTCAGGCGTGATTGTGTTTGCCAAAAACAAGCTGATGGCACAAAAGATGAATAGCTTGTTTGCTGAGCGAAAGGTTAAAAAAACCTACTTGTGTGTCACACGAGGATTTACACCTGAAGAAGGTGTGATCGATTACGCGCTAAAGCCCATTCACGATAAAATGGCTGATCCGTTGGCTGACCCGGACAAACCAGCAAAAGAAGCGGTATCTGCTTACCGCCGTTTAGGCACGGTCGAATTACCGATCGCTGTTGGTAAGTATCCTTGTGCTCGTTACTCCTTAGTAGAGGTTAAACCACAGACAGGGCGTAAGCATCAAATTCGTCGCCATATGAAGCATCTACTGCACCCACTAATTGGTGATACTAATTATGGTGAAGGGCGGCATAATCGTCTTTTTCGAGAGCATTTTGAAACACGCCGGATGTTATTGATGGCTACTGAACTCACTTTTGAGCATCCAGGTAGTGGCGAAATACTAACGATTAAGGCGCCGGTCACACGTAAAGTTGCAAACTTATTTGATCGGCTCGGGTGGCAAGGTCTTTATCCAGAGCAAAAATCTAAACAATCGCTGGAAACAGTAGAAGCCTTAGCCGGTGAAATGGATGAATTAGATGCAGCTTGTACTAGTGAAGATTAATTAAATTCATACAGTAGAAGTAAGTAC
Source organism: Neptunomonas japonica JAMM 1380 (assembly GCF_016592555.1). Taxonomy (NCBI): domain Bacteria; kingdom Pseudomonadati; phylum Pseudomonadota; class Gammaproteobacteria; order Oceanospirillales; family Oceanospirillaceae; genus Neptunomonas; species Neptunomonas japonica. The sequence goes on from NZ_AP014546.1 coordinate 1,529,976, forward strand.
TTTGGTTTGATTGAAGTTAATGCTTTTTATAGACATATTCAGTTTGTACAAACTGTTAAATTGCGTATCCTGTAGGCTGAATTTTCAGAAGAAAATTACTCCATTTTATTAAAGGACAGTTAGGTTCAATGATTAAGCAGCGGTCACTGAGTGACATTATTAAAAACAACAAAAAAATTAAAGTTGGTATCATTGGTGCGATGGATCAAGAAGTAGATATTCTTCGAGATCGTTTAGAAGATCGCGAGCAACATTTGATTGCTGGTTATGATTTTTATACAGGCTCATTGGCGGGTCTAGACGTTGTTTTACTCAAGTCGGGTATTGGTAAGGTCAATGCTGCGGTGAGTACTGCCTTGTTGTTACATGAATTTAATCCTGATTGTATTATTAACACAGGATCGGCGGGTGGTTTTGACCCCGAACTAAATGTTGGTGATATCGTGATCTCCTCTGAAGTGCGTCACCATGATGTAGACGTCACTATTTTTGGTTATGAGCCTGGTCAAGTGCCAGGCTTGCCTGCAGCGTTTGAACCCGACGTGACATTGGCACGAATGGCTGAACAATCGATAGAGCGCTTGCAAGGTATGCGCACTGTTCATGGCTTGATTGCTACAGGTGATAGCTTCATGAATGACCCTGTGCGAGTAGAGCATACACGTACGGTGTTTCCTGCAATGAAAGCGGTTGAAATGGAGGCGGCTGCTATCGCTCAAACCTGCCATCAATTTGCAACGCCTTTTATTGTGATTCGAGCGCTATCAGATATCGCCGGTAAAGAGTCACATCTGTCTTTTGATCAGTTTCTTGATACCGCGGCGATACACTCCGCCGATATGGTTGTTGAGATTGTTCGTGCACTGGCTAAACTCTAACGTGAAAGCTGGCTCTACAAGGCTGGCTTTGCAAAGGTTACCTTTGTGCAACTAGATTTATATCGAACCAGTTTTCTGAATGAGTTTAGATAATTTTACAAACAAGTTTTCCGAGAAGTTTACATAAAAGAGAGTTCCTATGATTAAGTCGTTTCATCCACCGCAAAGAATTTTAATGGGCCCTGGCCCTTCAGATGTAAGCCCTCGTGTTTTAGAGGCGATGGCTCGCCCAACGATTGGCCATCTGGACCCTGCTTTTGTACAGATGATGGATGAACTTAAAGGGCTGCTAAAAGCAGCCTTTAAGACTGACAATGAACTCACCATGCCTGTTTCCGCCCCAGGTTCTGCCGGAATGGAGGCATGCTTTGTAAACCTAGTTGAGCCTGGTGAAAAAGTGATTGTCTGCCAGAACGGTGTTTTTGGCGGCCGCATGAAAGAAAATGTAGAGCGCTTTGGTGGCGAAGCAATATTGGTATCAGATGACTGGGGCACGCCGGTTAGTGTCGATAAAGTAAAAGCCGCTTTTGAAGCACACCCTGATGCTAAAATTTTAGCCTTTGTACATGCTGAAACATCAACAGGTGTTCGCTCTGATGCGCAGGCTCTGTGTAAACTCGCTCAGGAATATGGCGCACTCACCATCGTTGATGCGGTAACGTCGCTAGGTGGTACTGAATTAGAAGTCGATGCATGGGGTATTGATGCTATCTACTCGGGAACACAAAAATGCTTGTCGTGCCCACCAGGGATCTCGCCGGTAAGCTTTGGCCCTAAAGCGGTAGCCAAAGTACAAGCACGTGAATCAAGCGTACCTAGCTGGTTCCTCGATAAAAAATTGGTGATGGGTTACTGGGGTGGCGAAGGTAAGCGTGCTTATCACCACACGGCACCAGTTAACTCGCTTTATGCACTGCACGAAGCTCTTGTCATGCTGCAAGAAGAGGGCTTAGAAAACGCTCAAGAACGTCACGATCACCACCACCAAGCGCTTAAAGCCGGCTTAGAAGCGATGGGTATTCAATTCTTAGTAGAAGAAGCCTACCGTTTACCGCAATTGAATACTGTTATTGTGCCAGAAGGCGTTGATGAAGCGGCAGTGCGTAGTGCATTGCTGAATAACTACGGCTTAGAAATCGGCGCTGGTTTAGGCGCATTGGCTGGTAAAGTATGGCGTATCGGTTTGATGGGTGCTGCGTGTAACCGTCGTAACGTAACGCTATGTTTGTCTGCACTAGAAAGCACATTGGTACAGATGGGCGCACCGGTTAATGCCGGTAAAGCATTGGTAGCAGCAGAAGCCTTTTACAAAGGCTAATTGATTCACGATAAGTGTATTAGTTGAATAATAAAAAGCCGCTATAAGTTTTCTTGTAGCGGCTTTTTCATGTGTTTTATTTGGGTAAGTTACTTAGTCTTTGTTGATTTTAGCCAGCTCTGCTTCAATCAGTTTCGTTTGAGCGGGTTCTAACCACTCGCGTCCACCCATAAAGGTCATTACGCTACGACCTTCTTCATTTAATAGAAAGCTCATCGGTAAGCCTCTGATACCTAATGCCATAAAAGAGACGCCACGCTTATCTAGTATGATAGGGAAGGTTAGATCTCGTTCTAGTAAAAATGCTTCAACCGCTTCTGTATCTTCACCGGCATTGATGGCAACAACTTCAAAACCTTGGTCTTTGTATTTTTGTCGTAAAAGCTCCATTGAGGGCATCTCTTTTACACAAGGCGGACACCATGTTGCCCAAAAGTTAAGCAAAACAACTTTGCCACGAAACTCGCTTATGTTGACTTCACGGCCTTCAAGATTCGGGAAGCTCAGCTTGCTAAACATCATGCTGTCATCTGCAAATGTTGGGCTGGAGATAAGAAAAAAGAAGCTAATCAGTAGTCTGCGTAAAAGCATGTAGTATCTCCAGTGAAGCGGGCTAATAAGAAAGTAGAGCACTTAACGTAATAATTGGTTCAATCAATAGCATCTGTTTGATGCTTTATATCCAAGGTTTTGTGGTTTTATACTGATACATTAAAAAATACCAGAGCAAGTGACCTGTGTTGCATATCTGTATATGTTTTTTTGTATCGAACTGCATCTGTAATGATTGCAGTTTTCTGGTTAATCTCTTCCCATGCTTTTTATCGTGCCATTTTAGCTACGTAAAATCAGAGCTGTGTTTATCAGCTTTGCTATGTGTTGTTCTGGCTTAAAAAACGGCATTATGGCATAAACAAGCTTAACAAAAGACGATGGGTTACATCAGACCAATAAGGAAAAGAGATGAAATTAGCATTTATCGGCTTGGGAACAATGGGATTTCCAATGGCAGGGCACCTACAGAATAAGGGGCACGAGGTTACTGTTTATAACCGCACAGTGGCAAAAGCTGAACAATGGGTAGCAACCTATGGTGGTGCTATGGCACTTACGCCTGCTTTAGCTGCTAATGGTGCTGATATCGTTATTACTTGTGTCGGTAATGATAATGACTTGCGCGAAGTAACCCTGGGTACTGATGGTGTTTTATCGGCGATGGCATCGGGCACATTGTTGGTCGACCATACTACGGCGTCTGCAGAAGTGGCGCGTGAGTTAAGTCAGGTAGCGACAGAGCAAGGTGTTGGTTTTCTGGATGCGCCGGTATCTGGTGGGCAAGCCGGTGCTGAAAATGGCGCGTTAAGTGTGATGGTGGGGGGTGACCAAGCCTCTTATGATCGTGCTGAGCCAGTCATGCAGGCGTATGGAAAATCGATTCGTTTGTTAGGCGAAGCCGGCAGTGGCCAGCTAGCTAAAATGGTTAACCAGATATGTATTGCCGGTGTCGTGCAAGGCTTGTCTGAAGCCGTGCATTTTGCAAAACAAGCAGGCCTTGATGGTGAGCAAGTCTTTGATGTGATTCAGCATGGCGCGGCGGGTTCTTGGCAGATGATCAATCGTCATAAAACCATGATTGATGATGTGTTTGATTATGGCTTTGCGGTTGATTGGATGCGTAAGGATTTGGGTATCACATTAGATGAAGCTCGCCGTAATGGTGCGCAATTGCCGGTAACGGCTCTGGTCGACCAGTTTTATGCAGAAGTGCAGCGTATGGGAGGTGGGCGCTGGGATACCTCTAGTTTGGTAAAACGGTTTGATGCAGATCAATAAATTGCTATAATCACGGCAAAATTTAATTAAGCATTAGACTAAAGGTATAATTATATGTTTGGCGTTGATAAATACAACTTGATCTCTATCGCACCGAGTTTAGCTGTTATTGCTGTATGCGTAGCATTGGTTTTTGTCGGTGTGGGTGTATTGAAAAAAGTAATGGTGCAAGACGCAGCAAAAGCGGCAGCACGCGACGTTAAATAGTCATAGTAAAGCAGTTACCAATCTCTATTGATAACTGCTTTTCTTTTTATAACCTTCTAAATTTATTACTTCTTACCTGTCTCTTTTGAAGTGCTCTATAGCTTCAAACCATCTTCTTAAATGTGTGGATCATACGTAATCAGGTACATCTAAGGTGTTTCCGTGATCACTTCCTGTAACTGCAGCTACATAAGCCTTGGCTGTGTCTTTAGCAGAAACTCCGTAAGCGCTATCCATGCCCATCATTTCCATGGTTTCCTTCACAAAAGCGGGGGCTACAATGTTGACTCTAAAGTTTTCGATTTCAAGTGCAGCCGCCTTGGCGAAGCTCTCAAGGGCACCGTTAGCCATACTGATCGCTGTACTTCCTGGCATCGGTTGGCGGGAGAGAATACCGGAGGTAAGCGTAATTGAACCACCGTGGTTAATAAATGCTTTGCCTATTCTTACTAGGTTAATTTGTCCCATCAGCTTATTGTTTAGTGCCAGCTGGTAGTCACTGTCTTGTAGTGCATCTAAGGGCGCAAAGTTGGCGAGGCCTGCTGTAGAAATGACCGCATCTACGTTTCCTGTTTTAGTAAACATAGCGCTAATTGACTCTGGGTTGCCTATATCGACCTGTACATCACCGCTGTTGTAATTAGCACGAATGATCTCGTGTTCAGAAGAGAGAGCGTCTGCTACGTTGCTGCCGATAGTACCTGATGCGCCAATAATTAATACTTTCATTTCTATCTCCAAGCTGCTGTTTGTTAACTTGGAAACTATCTTATAATTATGCTTAGATATGAAAAACAGTATAATTAAGAAATCATTATTCTTATTTGGTGAAATATGGATCTATTGAAGTCGATAGAAGTCTTTCGTCGTGTGGTGGCATTTAAGAGCTTTAGTGCAGCTGCGAATGATCTTAATATGGTTAATTCAGCGGTGAGCCGACATGTTTCAGAATTAGAGAGGCGGCTTAACTGTAAGTTATTGCAACGCACTACACGCTCAATGAATCTCACAGCCGAAGGTCTTCACTACTTGCAGCGCTTTGAATCTATCGTTAGCAGTGTTGATGAGCTAGACCAAGATGTAGAGCGCCGGCAGAACGATATTGTTGGTCAATTGCGTATTACCGTGCCACTGCATGCCAATGGTCTGCAAAATTTTCAGCCACGGTTGTCGGAGTTCTTAAAGCGTTATCCTGGAGTAAATTTGTCGTGGCTGTTGGTGAATCGGCACGTACATCTTATAGAGGAAGGTATTGATCTTGCTATACGTGTGGGGGAGCTACCTGACTCAAACTTAGTAGCTAGAGAGCTATGCAAGATGAGAGTCTATTTTGTTGCCAGCCCCGCGTATTTGGACGTTGCAGGCATGCCGCAGACCCCGGAACAGATGGCTGAGCACCGTTGCATTATTGATGGCAGCATTAGCCAGCCGACGCGCTGGGTTTACCAAGCTGAGCGAGGAAAAAAGCATGTGACGGTATCGGCTAACATCGAAGTTAATAACGCTGAGCTCGTGGCAGGCTTTGCCGTTGATGGTTTTGGTATTGCTTACTTGCCAGACTTTATAGTGAATGAGCATATAGCGAGAGGGCGTCTCGTGCGTTTATTAAGGCCCTATGAAGTTGGGCCTGTCCCTGTATCGTTGGTGTACCCCATGAATCGCATGATGAGCCCGGCATTGCGAGCCTTAATTGACTTTCTACTAGAGGAGCCTATAACGGAGTAGGCCAGTTATCCCGTACAACAAAACCCCGACTGGTTTCTTGCCAACGTTGCAGTGTGTTATTCCATCGTACGCAGGCTAGCATTGTAGGTTTGTTATCCTCACATACTTGTTGCTTCATCTGTGTAAAGTTTAATGGACTGAGTGTGTCGTAATGGGCAATGCCACCCATCCAATGCCAGCGAGGCAGGATGATAAAGCAGCGGTCGGTTTCAGTTTTTAGCGTCTCTATCTGATGTTGAAAAAGCCACCATCCTCGTAAGTGTTGTGGGTTTATGAGCTGATTGTTGGGTATAAATGATTGCCAGTTGTCGTAGGGGTAGAACAAAATACCCGTTAAGAGCAGCTGGCGTTGTTCTGGAGTAGAAAAACCCGCGTTATGGATAGCCTGTAAAGCGGCAGGTGTCTTACTAAGGGGTAGTTGATGCTCAATCAAACGTTTCCATTTTTTATCCAGCCGATCTTTACCGCCTGGGCCGATAAAGCTTTCAAGACCACTTTCGGCGCTCTTTCTAACATCATGTTCAGCGCCCGTATAAAGATAAAACTTGATGGCGAGTTCGAGATGAATACAACGTTGTTTTGCACTCTCGTATAGGCAATCCAGTTCACCTAAGGTGCGCTTCTCTCCTGTGATAACAAGGTTTCTTTGTAGTAGTTTTGCTTGTTTGCTGTGTTGAAAAAGCACAGAGATACAGTCTTCAAACTGTCGACCCAAGCGGTATGCTGGTGGCGCTGGGTAGGTCATTTCTGAGGTTGGGCAATGATGTAAATCTTCAAGATGTTTGTTCGGTATGAATACCTCAATATCTGCAGGGCAACTTATGATGGGCTGTGAGCCTACCAGCCATTGCAGATCTTTCTTAATATCAATAACTAACCGGTCTTTCACTGATACAATACCCAATATTAATGATTCACATCCATGATGTTCTTCCCTAAAGTATATTACTATGGGTGCCGTAACGGGGAAGTGATAATCAATAGTCGCCAGTAGGTAAGTATATGAGCGAAGTTACAAATACAGAGCAGAGAGCACAAAGGCGTTTTCCATTGCTCTCAGATACTAATATAAATACCGTATTGATGAATGGTGCGCAGATCGCTTTATGTAAGCTAAAACGTGCTCGTAATTTTGATGCGCGACTTTATTTTTATGCCGAAATCGGAGCCTTCCTTGAAGTATCTTTATCACGTGGGGCGGGCATTTCGGATGATACGCGGGCGCGTCTTGAAGCCGTGCATCGTGAAGCAACACATATACATATGGACGCAACCAAGGCATCAAGAGCAGTTGAAGATTAATAACTTTTATGTGTAATTATAAACGCTATGCCTGAAGCTACATCTGAGACAGCCGCTCAAGCTGCTGAACTATCTACCAATGAAGATAAACCTATCACCGAAGATACACCTGTATTTGATAGTAAGGCGTTTTTGCTTCGCTTAACGCCGCGTCCAGGTGTTTATCAAATGCAAAATGCAGCAGGTGAGCTGCTCTATATTGGTAAAGCAAAGAACCTTAAAAAGCGTGTCAGCAGTTACTTTCGCACCACTGGCCTTACGGTAAAAACTAAAGCGCTAGTAAGTCATATTGCCAACATAGAAATAACCGTTACCAATAGCGAAACCGAAGCGCTGTTACTTGAACAGAGCTTAATTAAAGAATACCGGCCGCCTTATAATATTCTCTTAAGGGACGATAAAAGTTACCCGTATATCTTTGTATCTGAAAAAGAAGACTATCCGGTGCTTACGTTTCATCGGGGTACAAAGCGAAAAAAAGGCCGCTACTTTGGGCCTTTTCCGAGCAGAGCTGCCGTTAATGACAGTCTTAATATACTGCAAAAGATTTTTCGTATTCGCTCGTGTGATGATGCATTTTTCCGTAATCGTTCACGCCCTTGTCTGCAATACCAGATCAAGCGCTGTAGTGCGCCTTGTGTAAAAGCCGTATCAGCACAAGCGTACGGCGAAGATATTCGCCACGCATCTATGTTTCTTGAAGGTAAAAGCCACGCCATCATGAAAGAGTTGGCATTACAGATGGAAGCCGCCGCTGCAGGGCTGGATTTTGAGCGGGCTGTTATCTACCGGGATCAAATCAGTAGCTTACAGCTGATTCAAGAACAACAGTATGTGTTTGGTGAAAGCGGTGATGCCGATGTCTTAGGCTGTGCGATACAACCCGGTGGCGTATGCGTACATGTCTTGTTCGTTCGTGGCGGGCGTATTGTGGGCAGTAAAGCCCTGCATCCGAAAGTGTCGATTGAAGACAGTGAATCAATGGTGCTGTCGGCATTTATTGCGCAGTGGTATATCGGTAGCGCCAGAGAAATACCTGACCAAGTTATCTTTAGCCATGATCTTGACGATAAAAGCTGTATTGAAGAAGCGTTGAGTGAACAGCGCGGTAAAAAAGTGAATTTAAGCTCACGGGTTAAAGGTGAGCGTGCGGGTTGGCAAAAACTAGCATTAACGAATGCAGAGCAGCACCTAGGTAGCCATCTGGCGAGTAAACAGAATATTTATAAACGCTTTATGGCTTTGCAAGAGGTGTTTGCGTTAGAAGAAGTACCTAAGCGTTTAGAGTGCTTTGATATATCGCACAGCTCAGGTGAGGCGACTGTTGCTTCATGTGTTGTTTTTGATCGTAACGGCCCACTAAAAAAAGACTACCGTACCTTCAATATTGAAGGCATAACTGGTGGGGATGACTATGCCGCGATGCACCAAGCACTGATGCGCCGTTATACAAGAATCAAAAAAGGTGAGGGCGTATTGCCCGATATTCTCTTGATTGATGGCGGTAAAGGGCAGGTAACCCAAGCAGTAAAAGTACTCGAAGAGTTACAAATTAGTGAAGTGCAGATTATCGGTGTTGCAAAAGGTACTAGCCGTAAAGCAGGCTTTGAAACACTGGTGATGGCAGAAACAAATCAAGAGGTCGTATTAGCCTCGGATTCAGCCGCGCTTCACTTGATACAGCATATACGTGATGAGGCGCATCGCTTTGCCATTACAGGGCACAGAGCACGGCGAGGAAAAGCACGAAACCAATCAAAACTTGAAGGGATTTCTGGCGTAGGCCCGAAGAGAAGACGCGAATTACTGAAACATTTTGGCGGAATTGCAGCAATTGAGCGCGCGAGTGTTGAAGAAATCGCAAAAGTCACTACCATAAGCCCAGCGCTAGCCGATGAGATATACGCAGCGTTGCATCCAGAAGCCTGATCTCGGAGTTGTCAGCTTATATGCTGTTATCGATGAACATACCCAATTTACTTACGTTGTTACGAATCGGCCTGATTCCAGTACTCGTGCTTTGCTACTATTTACCTTACGCGTGGGCGCCTATGGCAGCCGGTGCTATTTTTGCTGTTGCAGCCTTTACCGATTGGCTAGATGGCTACTTGGCGCGGCGCTGGGATCAATCATCAGCACTGGGCGCATTTCTTGACCCTGTTGCCGATAAACTAATGGTATCACTTGCCTTAGTATTGTTAGTTGAGACATTTGCACAACCTTGGATGACCATCCCTGCGATGATCATCATTGGTCGTGAAATTGTTATCTCTGCTCTTAGAGAGTGGATGGCAGAACTGGGTAAGAGAGCCAGTGTTGCCGTCTCTAATATTGGTAAAATAAAGACAGCGCTACAGATGGTCTCTATCTTTGCGCTCATCTCTTTTGAGCCATTTACGACTATGTCGTGGGCGGGTGTGGCCGCTTTGTATGCTGCCGCTTTGTTAACCCTATGGTCGATGATTCTTTATATAAAGGCGGCTTGGCCAGATTTAACTGAAGAGCTGTAAGTGGTTAATCTTTAAGAAAAAAAAGAAATGCATAACAAGGTTGACACCACCTCAGATCTCTCTATAATACGCCCCACTGTTGCACAGAGCGGGAATAGCTCAGTTGGTAGAGCACGACCTTGCCAAGGTCGGGGTCGCGAGTTCGAATCTCGTTTCCCGCTCCAAATTTGTACAGCATGCGATGGCGCGATGGCAGAGTGGTCATGCAGCGGACTGCAACTCCGTTAACGCCGGTTCGATTCCGACTCGCGCCTCCATTTACAAAGCAATATAAATCAGTCACTTAGGTGGCTTTTTTTATGTCTGAAATACATTGAATTTTTCCCCAGCTAATAAAAACTAATATAACCACTAATATACAGTGGTGTGTTTTTATACAGCCTTGCATGATTTGAATATATTAACAAAGCTCAAATGATGCTTGTGCTGTTTCACTTTCAACTCTTTGTAGTGTTTCTTCGAAATAATCTTTATCAATCTCGGTACCAACAAGATCAACACCGTAATAATGTGCCGCTATCGCAAGAGAGCCGCTACCAACATGGGTATCTAAAACGCGATCGCCTTTCTTTGCATATTTAGATAAAAGCCATTGATATAACTTTACTGGTTTTTGTGTAGGGTGGATCCGTTTCTCTTTATTTTTCATGTCTCCCTGTAGCATTCCAGACCAACGGTACTTAAACATTCTTACTGCTGTTGGAAAGCTGGTGTATGCGAGTTCGCAGTCTGCAAAGTTACTGGTACCGTTATCTTTATCCCAAACTATCCAAGCTGGTGAGGCTATATTGATGCGATCGGCAAAGTGATTAGCGCCCCAAATTATCTGATTCTTGCTAACGCGCTGTAGTTCTTTGAAGTATTCACAAGAAGGCGGCTCGTTATCCCAGTCTTTATCAGCAAACACAGTGCTTTTAATTTCGGTACCGCGAGTGTTTTTAGTGCCCCAAAATTTTCGGGCGCCTGCTTTCGGCGTTCTGGTACCGCTTCGTTTTCCTGCTTCACCTAATCCATAAGGAGGATCAACGATCGCTAAGTCGAACGAGTTATCGGGGAGTGTTTTCATATACTCCATGCAATCCATATTTAGAAGCTTTATCACTTCGCCATCCTCTCAACCCAGTATCTAATATCAACAAGAACACTTATCAAAAAAGCAGTCACAAGACCGTAGGTAGTAAATCCTGTATCACCAATAACGCAAAGCCCAAGAAATACAGCTATCAACTGGCCGCAAAACCAATACTTTCTAGCTTCACTCATTAGTATCTACCACCTTAATTTTACGATCATAAACGGCAACCTGGGCGGCTGTCTTATGGCCTGAGAATTCCTGCTTATTGCCTTCATAATCACTTATCGATTTAGCTTTTATGTCGTGAAAGGTGAAGTCAAACTTCAGGTTAGGGTGCTTGCTGGTGGCCTCTACTTTTGCAGCGGTGTACCAGTGTCGCAAACGGGTAGCCGAAATATGATTCCCTTCCTCATCAGACATTACCCACTTCATGCTTTTAACTAGCTGGTTAGCAAGAACAAGCTCAATAGCTGCTTTCAGTCGTGGGTTCCAGCGCTTAATCTGCTCTTTGTTGGTCTTTCCTTGCTTGATGTATATGCCTTCATCCTGCAGGTCTGAACGCTTTAATGCCAGCACATCGCCTTGCCTAGCAGCACAGCAATAACTAATCTCCATTGCGGCTTGAAGCATTGGGCTGGCGCAGTTTAATACGGCGTAGTACTCCTGATCTGTAATGTAGCGTGTGCGGCTTTGCTCCGTGAATTTATGAACTTTTAAGCAAGGGTTGATCGTAACAATCCCGCGCTCATATCCCCAGCCGAAAACCTTGCTCATAAAGCTGTGCTCGCGGTTGGCTTGAACTTCCGACTTCACACCCCGTTTATCCATATACATTCTAATATTCTTAGGCGATATAGAAGCACAGGACATTTTCCCAAACACCTTTAAAACTTTTGTGCCGTAAGAGCTGTAGTCATTTTGAGTACGTGGCGCTAACTTCGAGAATGACTTCGATTTAAAAAAGTCATTGACCAATTCAGCGAATGAGCCGGCCTTCATTTCTAGGCGTGACAACTCTTCTTCGTAGCGCTTCCAAACCAATCTTTGAGAGGCATTAAGGGAGCAGAGTGTAATACTCCCGCCTGATGCTGGATGGTACTGATAAGCGTATGGTGTCTTATACACTCGCTGTGGCATCCACTCTGTCCCCGGCTTGCGTTTTCTGCCCATTACATTGCTCCAAAGTTTGGTTCGTCATCAAATCTAGGTGCTTCTAGGCTCTTCCCAGGGCGGTTAACCATCCCCCATGTTAGGCTAATACCGCCGCCCATTTTATCAACAAAGAAAATGCCTGCCCGGCTTAGAACTTGTTTCTGTTTTTTGACTTGGCTTGCACCAGTCAGAGCAACGACTTGATCATCTGTTAAAATTTCATCTGCCATGTTCTTCTCACTTCAATAACTGGTATTTTGCTTAGGGCTTCGTTGCGCACGGCTCTTCTTTTAGTGTCAATCTGGCAGTGCCCTCGCGGCCCGCATACAGCAGGCCGTCCATTGACTTCTGTTCGCTTTTTGTCATATTTCGCCATTTTGAAATATAAACATCTTTGCCTTTCATCACTCCTTGCGGGGAGCAAACGCACGAAGATCCGTAGCTATATCCGTTTTTACTTAGCCACTCTTCAGCTTCATTCTTCGCAGAGAATGTATCTCCATTGCCTTTAAATGTTTTCTCAAAACCCATACCTACCTCACTTATCGCTTTAGCTGCATCATTTGTAGAAAAACAATCATTGCTGCCCGTAATAGGCCGCTATTGTCATCACAGACTGAAGAGTAAGCTTCTGGTCCCCATGATTCAGCTCTTGGTTTTCCAATGTGGCTCTTCGGTCTAGGGGTGATTATGATGTTATTCACAATAATCACGGGCCACGCCTCTTCAGGGTTCGCGCAGAAATTCATTTGCTCCCATGCTTCGCATTGCTGCCCGCGCTCATCTGTCTTAGCCGCCCATATAGTGTTCGGATATTGCTCATGGTACTTCTCAGTAAATCCGCTACGACCTTCTTCATACTCAGTTTTAACCAGGTAACCAAGCGTTACAGCAACAGCTTTATTAATCTCAAAGGTGCTCACATCTTCATAGCTCATAATGCCTACCTCACTTATCGCTTAAACGGATCGCTGGCCGTATTTATTAATTAGCATTGATTCGCACTCATCAGCCAACACATCAAAGTAAGGCAACGAAACAACATTAGCTTTTCCTTCTGAATAACCTTCAGGAACCCCGCTAGATAACCAGAACTGCCTCGCATCTTTAAAGGCCGCTTTCGCATGATCTGAGTTAATACAGAATGTCAGTAGGCTTTTTCCATAAACCGAATAGATTTTCTTTTCTAATATAAGTCGCGCAATTCTGGATCTCAGGTGTGGCTTTTTAATCAGATCAGTGATTCGCTGTCTTGACGCCATATGTTCAGCCATTGACGCAAACAACCAGTATTCATCATCACAAACCACCCCGTAAAATCCGCCGTTATATTTATGCAAAACACCTTTTGCGAGCAACCGCATTTGATTTTCCCATACGGCATTCAGCAGGTTTTCATCTGTTATTTTCATGACTTCTTATCTCCCGCTGGTTTCTTTTTAGCTTTACGCTTTGGCTGCTCTAACAAATACAGCTTTGGCGCTGTGTGTTTAAGGATTCGCTTTTTCATTCGCATAACCCGTAAGCAGATTTACAACTTTCAGGATCGGCTGAGGCCGCAATTAAATCGAACTGCCGACCACCCCTTGCCGTTCCTGACCACTCGATCATTCGGTCTATGCCGTGCGTTTTATAATCAACTAAATCTGTACTGGTATGCAGCGCATCGTTAGTGGCCGTAAAGAATGTTGAAGACTGCCGCCGTGACGCCTCGCTAACTAGCCGTTCCCACTCCCTGACTCTGGCCACTTCATCAGGAAACCTGAGCGCAATCGCTTGTAGCTCAGCCTTATTGCTGTTAACACACGGCATGCAACCCACTCTCCCCATCCCCTGCTTATATAAAGGATTAGGCTTTAATCCCATGTATCGATGAGCTTCAAAAACCCTATCAGCATTCCAGCGCACCAAAGGCCGGTAGTTAAAAAGCCCACCTCCAACTTCTTCAAACTCTTTTGCATATCGTCGGGCATGGGACTCATCACGCCTTACACCTTGCCAGCTCCAAATAATTTCATTCGCATCTAACAACGGTAAAAATACTTGCTCAATGATGGGCTCTGTCTTTAAAAATTGTGTGCAAAACCGTGCCTGGCTGGATGGGAACCGACCTTTCCACATACACAAATCCAAAAATGGAATGCCGGTGGGATACAAAACTTGTAACGCACGATCTCTAGCCGCATCAGTCCAGCCTGGTAGCTCACCGGCTATTAACTTTCGACGCTTGCGGGCTATCTGTTCTGAAAAATCCGCTTTAACTCTGCGAATTGGTTTACCGAACCAACTTTCTAAATAATCAAGATATTCATACGTTTCAGGGTGTTCATGTCCTGTATCAGCACTGACCATTTCGAAATCAACTTCTTGCGCAACAGCTAGCAATGCAGTAGAGCAAGAATCCTTACCGCCCGACATAGAGAGAATATTATTAATTTTCATCACCACCCCCGAACATATCGTCTGTGTTAGCGCACCGCTCAGTAGTGGATTCAAAATGTGTGCAGCGAACAACCTTAATATCAGGTGTTGGTTTTTCGATCACTCGCATATCTGAGAACGGTAGGTCGCTGCAATTATCATTAGCCTTAGTGCAAGCGGCACACATAGAGCCTTTAGGTGTATGGCTCATTATTTAGGCTCCTGCTTGGCGTTTTCTACTGCGCTCCACTGGCTTGTTGAAATGCCTAATAGGTCTGCCATATTTCCTTGTGTCATATTTAGACGAAGGCGAGCTTTACGTAATGTGCTGGCAATAGTTTCAGGGCAGTCTTCAGTTTTATAGTCCCGCTCAATGAGATTTTTCCGTGCCTTAATACCGGCGAGAATACCCATGGCTAAAAAACCATCTTCGCCACTTTTACACCAAACTGGTACGTCGTCTTCTCCTAATCTATGAGTGCAAACATCGCCATCGATAGAGATGTAAAACGTAGGCATTCCATCAGCCAAAACGCCGCTTCTAGTTTGTAGACTTTCTGCTCGAGTAACGCTTTCAAGGCTCTGCTTTGGCGTAGTCTCTAAAACAGTCTCAGCAGACATAACCGCTTGCATTAAGCCTTCTTCAGTTTTAGCGGCATGTAGAAAGTGCTTAAGTGATTCGGTAACAGCAAATAGGTGAGCTTCTAGCTCTTTTATGGAGGAGTCTTGATGATTAATTCGCCCGCATGCCAGCCTAGCAAGCTGGGGTATTGATACCGTCCAGCTTCCCTCGTTACCGTCAGCATCTTCGCCGTATACATCGATACAACCATCTTCAATATCGGATACGTCATAAGATCCTAGAGTTGTTAGCTCATAGTTCAACAGGTCATCTTGAGGCGTTTTCGTGCGTGGCTCTGCTGATTTAGTCATGACTTCATCATCTCCGCTAGTTAAGAGCTGAACATCTTTATCATTCACGTACATGGATTGCCCCTCTGCAATAAGAAGTACGGCAACCCCAAAGCCAGCACCGACTTTCTCAGCCGGAGCGACTCCAACCACCGAGTATTTTTCTTCATTCCAAAGGACTGTTTGGCCTATAACGCCACATGGAGTATTCATGCTGCTCGCTCCCGTTTCCCTGTCTTAATTTCATCCAGAATCGTTAACAGCTCATTGTGCTCCGGCCATAATCGGAGCAACCAAAGGCGCTTAGTTTGCGACTTGCCATTCTCTGTAACGGTTAAGTCAACTGGCGTTGGTATAAGCAACCAAACCAATATTTGTGAAAAACCAAAGCACGCGGCTCCGAGCATAATGAATGCAATTGCGGTTACGGTTAGATCTAAGATGCTCATGCCTTAGCCTCATCAATCAGCTTTAAAAAATTCCGTTGCTCACGTAACTGTCCTATTTCAGCTTTTTCATCCCAGTATTCATCATAACTAGCCGCATCAACTAGCTGAGAAATCTGCCCAGCTTTTTCAATGGCGTTTTTATAGCTACCATCTTCAGTTATGTTTTTCGCCAGCTCTAAAATTCTTAATGAAATACCTTCGCGGCCTAGTATTTCGCCAGCTTCGCGTTTCTTAGCGATTCTCATTTCACAACCCTCACTGAACTACCTACACCGAACCACTGAACCACAAGAGACTTAGCTGCTTCTTTGGTCATGCGAAGGGAGCTGATATTACCGATAGGCTTTCCGTCCTGGTTGAATATGGTGTAGTTCATGAATCAGCTTCCGCAGCTGCGTGTTCTCTCAACTGCTTAGCAATATCGTGGGCGCGAGAAGTAAAATCATTCATTGATGAGCGACCCTGCTCGAGCTGAACAGACTCTAACGCGGTAGCAATTCGCGGCCTGCCTGTCTTCTCGAAAGCATCATGAAAACCTGTGTTAAATTGATCTTGGAACCATTCATCAGAGCCGCCCAACAAGAAAATTGGCATCCCATTATCTGATTCATCGTCAATGATTCCGTAACGCCCTCTACCGATAATGCAAACAGCTATGCAGGCCGCTATTCTGTCAGAGCAGTCGATGGTTGCTTTATCGCTAGGGTTAGATATTTCAAGTCTCATGCTGGCTTTACTCCCATAACTACCCACCCATCAGAAAGACCGTAGCCGGACACGATCGATGTAATCTCTGTTACTAACTCGCTACCGGTATACTCAAGCGGTGCACCTTCTTGAATTCTGAAGCCTGTAGTGGTGGTTTCTTGAAGAACCAATATGTCACCTACAGCAAAATCACGGTCATTAAGGCGAATCTCAAAGGGCTTAAGCCCCGCAAGGCTTTGCTGAAATACTTGCGGGTCTGTTTTTAGGTGGTGCTTTTTCATGCTGCCACCTCGATCATTTTATAATCACAGATAAACTCGAAATCCCCACTCCAGTCGCTGCCATGTTCATCTTCGCCGTTTTCATCTATCTCACTATCAGGAGGGCGCTTTTTTAAATCTGTTTGCGTAGCTCTTGATGTGATTACACCAGCAACGACCTGATCCACTGCTTCATCCCATCCATCATTCAAGTGGTGTTGAATGCAATCGTGAGCAGCAGCATCTCTTTTTTCTATCGTGTCGTACTCTTCCATGCCGCAATCAGGGCAGTACACAAAATAA
The DNA here is from genome assembly GCF_016592555.1 of Neptunomonas japonica JAMM 1380. Classification (NCBI taxonomy): domain Bacteria; kingdom Pseudomonadati; phylum Pseudomonadota; class Gammaproteobacteria; order Oceanospirillales; family Oceanospirillaceae; genus Neptunomonas; species Neptunomonas japonica. Next base: position 1,547,029 of record NZ_AP014546.1, read on the forward strand.
TTACTCATGCGCTTTTCCTTAAATTCTCGATACTTGTCACCTCTTTAAATAGTGACAAGTCACGATCTATTAGTGCCGCTACGTTATGAATCATTACAGTGATAGCTTCGGCGTCTTGCTCAAAGCCAGCTTCTGTTTTGATTCGCTCAAGTTCGCCAGTAGTGCCGCTAAACATATCCATGTTTAAAGGCTTTGCACCGACTGCTGCAAGGTGTTCCGCTTTGCGTTTACGCTCATCTCTTTTTCGCTGAGCTACATCCTTCGCCATGACTATTCGCCCTGTCTCGTTTCGGGCAATTGATCAGTAATGCACTCACGTAGCGCGCACTCGCAAAACTCACACACACCCTTGCACTCATCACAATTAGCTGGTGTTCCAGTGCAAAGTGCTAAATCCTGCTTCTCTGATTTTTCAGCCTGAATGCGCTCATAAATCTCTTCACGGTGTACCGCTACATCTTTAGGAGCATTAACACCGATACGCACCTGGTTGCCCTTTACGCCCAGCACAGTGACGGTTATTTCATCACCTACCATTACCGTTTCACCTACACGGCGAGTAAGAATTAGCATTGTTCGGTTCCTTCCTTTTTTGGTTTGATTTCAGTTTGTTCAAAAATTCTTTTAGCTTCGATTTCGCAGATATCTAGTTTTGTTAGCACTAGCTGTTCACAGGAAACTCTGTGAGTCATATCAATGCCGCCACGGGTCTTTATAGCGATAACATCAACAACAGTTTCGCCTTCGCAGTACTGACAGCCCACACGCTCAACAATCGTGTATACAACTCTGCAAACTAATCGGGCGCCGGGGAATGCCACCAGCAATGAGGCACTACTCAAGCCAGACATTAAAAGTTCCTCAAGCAGTGCATAACGGATGCAACAAAAGGCGCGCCGTGGTGATACTGAATAACGCCATGAATCACAGCAGTAACGGGTATAAGGGCAAAGAACAAAGCGAGAAGCCCGCAACCGTACATAAGCAAAATAAAGTATTCAGGCAGCATAAGAGGCTCCAAAATCTGAACCGTTGTAGAGGTCGTAAACAGCATCACCCACCAGCTTTTCAATATCGTCTAAGCGGTTGTTTCGTGTTCTGCTGGTGGTTCTTGTACGTCGACTGGTACGAGTGCGGCGGCTTAGTTCAATATCGGCGTCAGCGTCTATTTGCAGGGCTGGAAGCGTTAACCAGGTAAAGCTCATAATCAGAATCAAACCAAGACGGTGAAGCGCTCCAAGATCCATTAATGAGTTGATAGCAAGTACCACATCGCTGGTGGAGGTTTTGAAGTAGATGGACTGCCACATTTGAACGATGTTGCTTTTACTGCAATGCATCTCTTGAGCTGCCTCTTTCTGAGAAAGGCCATTCATTCGACATACAACTGCGCGTGATTCAGTAGGAGTTAGCTTACGACCACCTGGCAATGCCATTGGTTGGCATTGCCATCCTTGAAGTGCATATCCTTTTGCTGTTCTAGTAATCATTTTGAGCATCGCTCTATTTACAAGCTATGCTTTCAGTATACAAGCAAATAACTTCTTTTCAAGTTTAACTTGTAATTTATTTTAAAGTTATTCTTGTTTGTTGGGCGCAGAAGACTATCTGTAAAATTTAGAATTAAGTTATATTTCAAGGATGAAAGAGAATGCCTACAGCAAAGCAGTGCCTTAAGTGCGGGGTTGAAAACTCTGATTATATAAATGCCCCTGCTGCTGCATGCCCGGAGTGTGGCGCGGTATATGCAAAGGTTGATGCCTACCTTGCTAAAAGCACTAAGCCCAAGAGCGATGGTTTCTCGTTCATAAAGAAGCTTGGAAGAATGCTTAAGCCTATTAGCACTAAAGCCGAGGGCCGGCACGATACAAAAGAAACAGCTCCGACCAAAAAACCATCTAAGGCAAAACGCAAAACCACCAAAGAGCCTCCATTAAAAAAAGTGAACGGACAGTCCGCTACCGCTAGGTTTGACGCCTCAAGACGCGCGACGCGCGATAGGAATGAGTTTTACGGTATATGTAGAGGTGTTATTTTTGATGGCAATGTTAGTCAGCTGGAGGCTGAAAATCTTTTGACGTGGATGCAGATGAATACCGGCCTAATTGAAAGCTGGCCGGGCAATGTTATTTACGAGCAGCTAAAGATAGAGCTATCAGGAGGGAATTTAAGCAAGGAGGGATCAGCAGCGCTATTGACGTTGATGAAAGAGGCGACAGGGCAGGCTCAAAAAGCTGAGGGGGTTGATGTTACAACAGGGGAGGTTTTATCTGTAGCAGTGAGCACTGCTTTGCCCACCGTGCATGTAGACTCTATTGTATTTGAAGAGTCGGTATTCGTGCTAACTGGCCAGTTTGAATATGGCACTAGAACAGAGTGTGAAGACGCTATTAGTGACTTAGGTGGGCGATGCGTAAGAAGCCCTACAAAAAAGACACATTATTTAGTTATTGGTGAGCTAGGAAGCAACGATTGGTCGAGCACTTCTGCTGGCCGTAAAATCGAGAAAGCGGTGGGTATGCGCGAAGCAGGCCATCACATAAAAATTATCAGCGAGCAGAATTGGTCTAAATTTTTAGACGGATAGAATAGATCCGGTTAAAACCGGCTCCACTTTATTTTTAATATGCGCTCACCCATGATATTGATTTTCCAATTAAGGTCGTCATAGCGGTAGAACCATGTTTCAACTGTTCCCCATTCTTTGCAGGGTGAGTTTTTAGACCGCCGACTAACACAAACAACCTTTTTAACTCTGCTTTTTGGTGAGCCAAGATTGGCCAATAGAACGTCGATAGAGTCGCCTTCGTTAATCAGTACCCGGCCGCCATCGGCTCGCAAAGAGCCAGCATTAGCATTAAACGAGAATATTATCGCAAGTATTAAAGTCCATTTTTTCATTAGACGGTTCCATTGTTACGAAAAATTGCTTTATTGATGTTATTGAAAGTCCGCTAAGTTAGCTAGCATTGGAGGAGTAAGGTTTTGAATAGGGGTGCTTCTTAGTAGCTCAGCAGATCTAATGGCGACTATAGGTTTTAAGGACAAATAAAACATCCAGCGAGCATCCCTAATTTCTTTGGTTGAAAATTCGCCATCTTGTACTTGATACCTAAAAATAAGAGTCATCCCTCCTTCAACGACTTTGGGCGTTTCGCTGTGATCTTCTGTTTGCTCGCCTTCGAAAGCGTTAGTGGAGAAGGAGTAATGCCATTCAAAGAACTCGTCGGTCTTTACCGTTTCGTCATCACCAAGCATTAACTCAATTTTTTCTTCGTAGGTAATGAATCCTTTTTCTTTAGGGGAGTCATCATAGTTATTTAAAAATTGACTGGATTTGATTATTTTAACTAGTTCGATACTAGTGAGTAGTTTTGGTATTTCCACTTAGCTCACCATTAAATTGATCGATAAAAGGGTTGCCGAGATCGTTATAGTCGACATCAATAGTGTTGCGCTTTTCTTTTGCACTTGCGTTTTCTTGAACGTGCAGATGGATATTGTTAGTAACTGATTTGTCTTCCAGCAAGAAGTCAACAGCGTTAATTAACAGCTGATTAATGCTTATGCCATCTTGGTGTGCTTTTATAGCAACAGCTCTATGCCTTTCCTGCCCTATGCGAATATTAGTAGTGCCCGATAGCGGCTGGTCTGGTTTTTTATCTATTTCTTCACAGGTAGCCAGATAATCATCAACAGCTTCTTCGAATGCTTTTTGTAGGCCTTTCGGATCATCTGCTTCAAACATTATTAGGTCTTGGATATATAGAATTTTTCCACAAAGAATATTGTCTTCGCAGTCGATTTCCATTGTGCCAATATAGCCTTTATGTTTTTTTGTTGTATTCATGCTAAATCCTCTTCATCTCTTTGAGACGCGCGACAATGTTTTTCAAATAGCATCGCTTAACCTCATTCCCTGGGTGTGGAGGGTGTAAAGCAAATATAACCTTGGTTTCAGGGCAAATAAATTTTACACCATTACCAGAAGGCTCTTCTTTAAATCCTACGCTTTTCATAAGAGACTGTAGCTCAGTCCAAGTAAAATCTTTCGGTATCTTACAGAGCCGTTGAATGAGCTTTTCTTTTCTGCTCATGTTAAGCGTAGTCTCTTTGTTTGATGTTGTAACTATAATTTAGTTGCACAAGTATAACAATACTGTACGAAGATACATTGTTATTAGTGAAAGCATCCTTGTTCATTGTTCAATCCTATGATTTACAGTAAGTTTCTTTCCACTATAGTCACTGCTTGGCCAATCACTCTTAATTGGTCAATATTGTGAGATGATACGGTTTCATCACGATAAAGGTTTTTGTCGTCGTTATCGCTACTGATAAGCCAAGATCCATCTAAGCGCTTATTAAACCGCTTTATTCTTAGGTCGCCATCAAAATCAAACGCAAATATTTTACCGCTAATAGGCTTATGGATCGCAGTATTAATTAACAATAGGTCACCACTCATTAAAGTAGGCTCCATTGATTCGCCGCGAATAGGCACTATATTGGCTCTTTCCTTATCTACCTGATAGCGCTCAAGCCACGCTCTATCCATAGGCATATACTCCTTAATTACATCGTCAGTGACATACGAACCAGCGCCAGCCGCTAGGGATGCATCCAGAATAGGTATTTGCACGAACTTTGAAGGCAAGTATGAAATGCTCGCTTTTTCATTGACTTGGTTCTCTGACTCTAAATTAGCGCCAAAAAGAAGAAAAGAAGCTGACACACCTAAGATTTTTGCTAGTAGGTCGACACGGTGCTGTCGAGGGGTTGTGCTCGACTCCCATTGCTGGACAGCCTGCGGCGTCACATTCATTTTACGCGCTAGCTCAGATTGAGACATCCTAAGAGATTCGCGCGCTTCTGTAAGTCGTTCAGAAAAGGTTTTATTCATAATCGCAATTATACAAGCGGCGCTTGTTATTCTCATTTAAAGAAAAACTTGAAAGCCTTAAGTGCTTTCTGTAAGTTTGTCTTGTAATTAATGACGAAAATCAGGATGCACACGCAATGAATGCACTCGAACGGGTAATTTCTATTATCGGTAGCCAAACCCGGTTGGCAGAAAAGCTAAATACAACCCCGCAAGCTGTTCAGCAGTGGGTGGCCAAAGGGCAAGTTCCGGCCCTGCGCGTGATTTCAATTGAAACAGCTGTTGTTGGCAAAGTAAGTCGTCACGAGCTGAGGCCTGATCTTTACCCTAAAGAATCACTACCCCAAACCACATAACCCATTATCCATATTTTAAGTCGTTTTTTTATACAACGTGTTTCATGTGAATTTATACAGGGGTTAGAAGAGTGAAGGCATTAGATGCATTAAAGCCCAGAGGCGCTAAAACCAAAGCATTATTAGCTGAACTTCAGAGTGCAGACCTATCTGTTGAGGCCGCTCATGCGCTCGATCTAATCCTTAATGTGCCGCATTTTGTTGTTGAGTGCTTTTATCCATCAGCAGCTGGTGGCTCTTTGAATTGTATAGAGCCAACCGACAGTTTTGAGCGAATCGTCATAGCGGCTAAAGAAAACAATGTTACTGCGTTGATCGGGGAGCATGTTCGTTTATCCGCTATTAAGCGCAAGACTGAGCAGCGGGCAACAGGGTTTGAGTGTATTGCTTTTGAGCCTTCAAATAAAAAACAGGAAGAGCGGCAGAGCAGAGAGCGCACTTTTGATGACAAGCTAAAAGCGGCGCTCGGTGTTGCTGTTTATGGTGCTGAAGGCGTGGGATTTCCTATTCTATTTGATTTGATGTGGCCCGCTGAAGAGTTCTTTATTTACGACGTTAAGCATGAGGCATATCGCTTTCTGACAGATGCCCTTGATCAAGCGCTTCGTACAGCGCCTCATCACGATCTTGGCCTGATTTTCCAAGCCTCAGTTGCTCGTATGGAGGACGTTTAAGTTGTTTTACTTCGATAACGTAATGCCAAAATCCTGTTTCGAGCTGTATTACATCGCCAGCTTTAGCTTGGCTCTCGGAGTGGTATTGCTTTGGGTTCATATCCCCTTCCAAGCCAGTGTAATAAAGGTGATATGAGTAGGTTTGTGTCATGTGTAGCTCCGTTACTTGATGTGTGTAGGAGCGTTGATGGCAGCGGAGTTGCACATTTTTTTAAAACGGGAGAGATATATGGAAGCTGTTAAAGAGTTGTGGAAGCGCTGCAAAACATACTTAAAGCAGCTTCTGTGTATTCATAAGTCAGGAAGACCTCACCTAAACGCAGCTACGAAAGTAATCACAATAGAGTGCAATAAGTGCGGGTATAAGCATTCATTCCCTGTAGGGCGAAAAGCAGTAAAGCATAAAGGCATGTGGGTATAGCGTGACATGTCACGATTTATAAGCAGGCAATAAAAAGCCCGCAAAAAAGTCTTAGAGGACTGCGGGCTAGTAATCGCTAGATTGGAGAAAATTATGAACGAGATGATTATGAATAGCAAATCAGCGTTAACAATGAGCAGTCTTGAGATATCTCGACTGGTTGAATCTCGCCATGACAATGTAAAAATAGCTATTGATAGGCTGGTTGCTAGAGGCGTAATTCACCAACCTGCAATGCAGGATGGGATTAAAGCGTCAAATGGGGTAACCACTTCAGAATACCTAGTAAAAAAACGCGATAGCTATGTTGTCGTTGCTCAGCTATCACCTGAGTTTACAGCTCGGCTGGTGGACCGCTGGCAGGAGCTAGAAGAGCAACTAGCCCCGCAAGTGCCTACTAATTTCGCTACCGCTCTACAGCTAGCAGCAGATCAAGCCAAACAGTTAGAGCTCGCAGCGCCTAAAGTGGCTTTCGTTGAAAACCTAGTAGAGCGCCATACATTAATGACTGCTACCCAGATCGCGCAAAAGCACGGTATGTCAGCAGTAAAGCTTAATCGGCTACTTGATGAGCTGGGTGGCGTTTACTCTAAAAGCGTTAAGCGTGGACGCGCATTCATTCAGTCGTTTATTGATAACGGCTACGGTGAGCTTAAGCAGACAGAGCATGGGCACTCTCAGTGCTTGTTTTCAACTGCTGGCGAAGTATGGATTCACTCTAAGCTAGTTAGCGAGGGAGTCTGTTAATGAGCCGTACTGCTACTGACTGGGCGTGGTCGCTCAGTATTAAGCCTGCATCATTAAAGCTTTTGCTGCTATCGATGGCTGATAGAGCGGATGAGGGGCATTGCTGCTACCCATCTATTGCGCGCTTAGTGAAAGATACCGGGTTAAACAAAAAAACCATCCAGTCGGGTATTTTAAAGCTGGTGGAGATGGGTATTTTAGAGGATACGGGCGAGCGTAAAGGCCCAACTCAGCGTGTGCGTGTGTTCTGTTTAGAGGGTATTAAGAGCGGGCGCACTAATTACGATGCTAAATCTAAAGACCCCAAAAACGGTAACATTAAAAAACAGCTAGATTCATCATCTAATGATACCGAAAATGGTAATGTTCCCGAAATTGGGAATGTTCCCAAAAACGGTACTTTGAACGATACCGAAAACGGTGTTTTGAATGACCCCGAAAACGGGGTACAGAACCACCCATTAGAACCACCCATAGAATCAACTGCTGCAGCATGCGTGGGATATGATGAAGCCGCTCCCGGTTCTGATCAAACTCAAAGCACGGTAGTGCTCGCACCCTCGAAATTATTCGACACTTCAACTCCTGATCACAAGCAAACTTTCCAGATGCATGTTGATTGGCAGCCAACAGCCAAATTTTCAGAAATGTGCCGATTCAATCAAATCAATCTAGCGTCGATTGATGAAGATGAGCAGGGCGATATTTTACGCGAGTTCATCACGTACTGGATAACCAATGGTGACCGCCCAGCTTCTCAGGGGGAATGGGAGCGCCGTTTCATGAACCAGATTAAACGCCTTCAAGTACGTAAGTTCGATTCACCTCAGACAATCAGAGCTCAAGTGACGGCTGAAGTTATGGACGTAGGTAACTTGGATTGGATGAAGGGGAATATTGACCCGCTCAAATCGCCAAAAAACAAGCGAGCTGATGTATCCAGAGCAATCATGAACGTGGGAGATACAGACTGGTGAGCATCATGATAGATATTTTAAAATCAGTTGAGCGTCTTTGTGATCATTGTGGTACGCCGTTAAAAAGGAAAATTTACAAGGGTGGTAGAGCTGAAGCACTCGCCCCTTTTAAAAAAAGGAAAACGTGTAGTAGAAAATGCACCGGCTTATTGATGAGCATAAGCGAGAAAAAGAATAACTGTGACCAATGCCATAAGCCGCTTATTAGAAGATCTTATGCAGATGGGCGGACAGAACCCTCTGCAAATTTTAGGAAAAGGAAGTTCTGTAATAGTGATTGTTACGCCTTATCAATATCAGGCAAGAACCATTGGAAGCCAAAAAAAGCAGCGCTCAAAACCCCTGTGATTCCGATAGTAATCGCCGCGCCAGATTTGCCGCTTCGTCTAATTCCTAGTGATGCGACACACAAAAATGAATGCGGAATATTCAAAAAAGTAGGTAAACGGTGGTTTCGTCACGATGGGTTTGGGTGGGTTGTTTCTAATAACACCAACTCTAAATACAAGATTAAGCCTATAGGGGAGGTCGCTTAGTGCAATCCCGCATCGGATCAGCCGTTGAGGCTATTCAAAATATCATAGTTGGTTATACGGTGAATATGCTCGCCAATTTCGTTATTTTCCCTTTTTTTGGCTGGGATTTATCGCTACAGCAGAACTTAGCGCTGGGCGTTATCTATACCGCGATTTCGTTTGTGCGCAGCTATGCCATTCGCCGATTTAATAATTGGAACCTAATGCAATGAAAGATCCTGAAAAGGTCGTTGAGTACGTACTGACAACACAGCGCGATATTCCTGCTGTTCTGAATAAGGTCAGGCGCCAGATGGAGCTAGGGCTAAAAGAAGGGCCTTTCGTTGTCCATATAGGCCGTCAAGTTGTTGATGGGTGTCGTTCTGGTGACCATAAAGACCACCAGCAGATTAAGGGAGTTTTAGAGCGCATAGCGGCTGAGGTAAACAATGGCAGCTAAACAGAAGGCATTCAGAAGCCCTAAGTATTTGAAGTGGGTTAAGTCTCTTCCTTGCTGCATGTGTGGGGGTAATGCAGACGATGCACATCATATCGTTGGGATTGGTCACTTGGGTGGTATGGGCACTAAAGCCCCTGATAGCTACACAATGCCTTTGTGCCGCCAGCATCACCAAGAGATCCACCAGCAGTCTGAATTATGGACTGATCAATGGGAGTGGGTAGCCAGAACACAGGCAAGAGCGATTAGTGAAGGGGTGGAGGTGTGATAGATATGTGGGCAATTTCCATCTTAAAAATAATTTTAGGGTGTTTAGTATTTAAGCTGCTTTCTAGCGAGGCTTCGGTATGAGCAAGAGAGAGCTGAAGGGTTTTAACATTACAGCGAGCGCAGCAGATTTTAATAAATCGATCAAAGCGGTGGCTTGCGCTTTTCAAGCATTAAAAGCGTCAATGGAGGTTGAAATACTCCCTGTTTCAGATGGTCGCCAGCGATGTAAAGCACCAGGGCACCCGACGAGGTTAGCAACCCACTATACCGAGCATGGGCATTTCTGCCCCGAGTGCGCTCATAGAATTAAGCAACAACACCAATACGGCGGTAAAACGCTTATGAGGAAGATTCAGCATGGCTAAGCTAACAGTGCAAGTAAGTGTAGAAACTGTATTTCAAAAAGCGCTAACACGTGTCGTTGAAGCAATTGAAAAGGAACATGGGATTAAGATTTCTAATGTTAACTTTAGCTGGAATGACTTTACTGATACATCAATGATTAGCCATGTAAGCAAATCAAACGTATCTGAATGCGAAATAACCAGCTCATTATCTATCAAGTAGGTGAAGCCTGTTGAAAAAATGGACAGCTCCACCAGCAGCTAAAAAATCTAAACCCCGTAAGCCAAAAATAGATTGGGAAGGGAATGAGCAAACCGTTTTCTTCAACTGGTTACGCCTACAGCACAAAGCGGCTTTTAATATGGCCTACCACGCACCTAATGGAGGGAATCGAAGCGAATCCGAAGGGGCTCGGCTTAAGAGGCAGGGCGTAAAGGCGGGCGTTCCTGATGTGTGTATTGCTATCGCTAAGGGTGGGTATTTTGGTTTGTATATTGAGTTTAAGGCCACCCCACCAAAAAACTCAGCCGTTTCAGTAAGCCAGGGCGAGTGGCTCGCAAAATTAAATGCGCAAGGTTACAAGGCTGTTTTGTGCAAAGGGCTAGATTCAATAATGGCTGAAGTGTCTGATTATCTGAAATTACCGGCAACAGTTGTAGAAAAGGATTAGCGCCGATGAAAGAAAAATCAAAACCTTTAGCCGTTGTTATCCCTGATCTAATCCGTTGTGATAACCCTGCATGTCATGGGGGCGTTATTAGCGGTTTGTTTGGCAGCAAAAACCCTTGTTATAAATGTAATGGTTCTGGTCTACTGGATAAAAACACAGTAGAGGCGGTTGATCCTGTTTTAATGGTCTACGCGCTAACGGAACAGATAAAACAGTTACAGATAAAGATTAAAGCGTTAGAAGCAAACCAGAAGCCTTTAGAAGAGTTTCATCCTCATGCTGGTGCATCGAAAGCGCTTGGCGGTAGACGGACAATGGATTAGCGGGTGATTAATGGATAGTGACGTTATTGAAATAGTAGATAGGCATATATCTCTGCTTTCTGTAGATGCCATTAATAGCGAGATCGGATTCAGAGGTGCTCCGAATATAATCAATCAGCTAATAATCTGCAAAGGCTGCCTGCCTCGCAGTGATGGGTGTATTGGCGCGCACGACGATAACATGGTCAATAAGGTTGATTCGATGCTAAAACCTATTGTTAGTAAATATAGCTGGTGGTGTGATGGATGTATGAAACTATTAAAAAACCAAAATAGCGATAGCCCGTATTGGTGTCTAATAGCTGAGGTTTATTTATCATCTCGCCCAAACCGAGCAACCGGCAAAAGCAGCCATACGCAAGCAGATATTGCCGCGATAGTGGGTCTTAGTCGCTCGTCGTATCAAGCAAACGTGAGCAAAGGCGCTCAATTCATTAAACAATTGGTAGATTTACGCAGCATTGAGGCTGCTTAATAATTTATTTTGATTTATTAATTTAGAGCCTTGATTTATCAGGGCTGAAAGAGTACTGTATTTTGTATTGTAGGAGAGTTGCGAAAGCGCTCTCTTTTTTTATGCCTGCAATTTCGCGACAGAACTTAATCCAGCGGGGTGAGTCATGTAAATTTATTGTTGTGGTTCGGGTTTATCTAACGGCCTGATCATCAAATGTTAGGCGTGCGCAGCGACATATCCCGCACGGTGGCCGATAGGCATGGATTGAAATAGGTTGGGGTGGCATCCCATTTGCGCGTTCAGCTTGCCGTACATATATGTCTTTTAGAGCCTCGCTTATGCGGGGCTTTTTTGTGCCTCCTATTTAGAGAATGTTTATGTCAGACGAACGGATACAGCTGCTCGAATGGAAAGTAGGTGAGCATTCGTCTGCTATCAAAGAGCTGCGAGCTGATCACCATAAACTCAGCAATGCGCTTGTTGGAATACAGAATTCATTGAAACAGATTAAATGGACTGTGCTTGGCGCTGTGCTTTATGCAATGGCTACTGAGGTTGGTTTGCTTAATGCTATCAAGGCGGTGCTGGTGTAATGGGTGATCTAAGCAAAGATTTCAGCAGGAATGAGTTTTCCTGCAAGTGCGGCTGCGGTTTGGATGATGTGAATCCTGCGCTTATCACTGTGCTGCAAGATCTAAGGGATTGGTTTCGCCAGCCGGTCACTATTAATTCCGGTTGTCGATGCTATGACCACAATGAAGCGGTTCAAAAGAAAGCTAACCCAAATTACATAGCGAATTCCTCTAAGTCACAGCACATGCTTTGTGCTGCTGCTGACATTGTTGTCAAGGGGATATCAGCGGGCGAAGTAAGTAGGCATCTCGATATTCAATATCCTAACCAATGCGGCATTGGTTCATATAACAGCTTTACACATATAGATGTTAGACAGCGCAAGGCCAGGTGGTGATATATGAGCGACTACAAAGGCAGCTATCAAACGTTTGGTAGAACAACTGTTGAGAAGCGGCATTCGTGCCCGCTCTGCTTTCGTTATGTGCTGCGGCTGGATTTTGTTGATGAGTCTTCTTTTGCAGCAACTGTTACCGTTGAGGACAGGCCCACGGCGAATGATGGTAGTCGCACTATGTATGTATGCATTGCGCTCTCTCAAAAGCCGGGTAACGGCCACCTCACACGAATGATTGCTGATACACGTCAGTACTTTAAAGATGAGGGTTATACGCACGCTGAATACGTGATTGATAAAGAACAACAACGGATAGAGTTATGACCGCAGACAATCGTTATCGAAGCCGTAAGTTTTGGCTGGCTGCTACCGCGTCATTAGTTTCTCATGCCGCTTTGTTATCTTCCGGCATGACTGGCGCGGACTGGGTGTCAGCTCAAGCCCTCATCCTTATGGTGTATAACGGCGCTAACGTAGGGGAAGCTTATGCCATTAAGACTACTAAGTAGTTTCCTCGCATCTAAGGTGACCACCATTGTTCTTATGCTTATGCTTATGCTTATGCTTTTGCTAAGCGGTGGCGCTTGGTTCATCTACTCAGAGCTACAGGCTAAGGCTGTTATCGCAAAAGAACTTAAGGATATCAAAGACAACCAAGCGGCTGTTAATGCTGCTGATCATGGCTTAGTGCAGGTTGAGGCAGTACTTAAACGTAATGCAGAACAGATCAAAGCGGCGGTACGGCATGCGACCAATACAAACACTAATGATCTTACTGATGAGTCTATCAGTATCATCCTGTGCTCTAACGGACTGGCTCACCCCTCGGCGTGTAGTGATCCCTGATCGATACCTAGCCGACTGCCATCAGCCATTAGCAATGGGATTCAGTAAGCAGTTATTACTTGAGTGGGGATTAGACCAGCATGAAGCGAGTGATCTTTGTAATGCTCGCCTGCTATGTGCTCGTGAGATTAATAGCGGACGAATTAAAGACTGCAAGGTTAAGGAGTAAAAGTATGCCGCCACGGACGCCGAAGGCATGCAGGCTGCAAGGATGCCGTCACACAACACAACATAAGCACGGCTACTGTGATGAGCACGCGCATAAGGCAGAGCGCAAGGCGTGGGCTAACTCAGGGAAAGGTAGAGGCGGCAGACCTTGGCGACGTAAGCGCGACATAGTTAAAGCTAATGCTGATGGGCTGTGTGTCTTGTGTCGATTGAAGAGAATTATTTCGACAGGTTCTGTCTGTGATCACATCGTGCCAGAGGCCGAGGGCGGCTCGTCAGACATAAGTAATCTTCAATGGTTGTGTGTGCCTTGTCACGACGAGAAAACCGCTAAGGAATCAAAGCGTGGAGTATCACGCACGCCCACAAGGGGAGGGGCGGGGTAAATCTCTACAGCCTGCGCACACGGACACCGTCCCCCTTGGTCACATTTTTATGTGTCTAAAATTAAAAACTGAAACCGGTGATGATCATGGGCGGAAAATCAGCGGTGCCTGGTCGTGGCCGAAAGCCAAAACCGAATTCTAAAAAACAGCTTTCTGGTAGCCGTAACGCTAACGATAACGCTGTTGAGTTTGATCTGATTACTAATATCGATCCTCCTGTTTGGCTTGATGAGCTCGGCCAAGGCATGTGGAAAACAGTTGTTCCCCATCTCTGTAAAGAAAAAGTTTTAGCGGTTACCGATCTACATAACGTCGAAGCCTTCTGTTCTGCTTATTCAACCTTCCGCGCGGCTGAAGTTCACATCACTGAGAACGGTCTTGTGGTCGCGGGCGCTACGGGCGGCCCAATGAAAAACCCAGCTTGCACGGTTAAGAATGAATCACTTCGACAAATGACAATGTACGGCGCAGCGCTTGGGCTTGATCCAGCATCACGCGGTCGATTAATGGGCACAGGCGGCAAAGAAAAGGGGAATGATTTCGAGGGTTTCTAATACATGGCTAGTTATCCCAACGTCAACGCGGCGAACAAATACGCCCGGGATGTTGTTGGTGGCCGTATTCTTGTTTGTCGATATATACAGTTAGCATGCCAGCGACACCTCAACGACTTAAAAGCAGCGGAATCAAGATCATTTAAATTCAATTTTGATCGTGATGCGGCTGAACGTGTTTGTGTATTTGTTCAAAAGCTTCCTCATACGAAAGGAAAGTGGGCGCGTGAACGACTCAGAATAAAGCTTGAGCCATGGCAGTTGTTCCAATTTTGTTGTGTGTTTGGCTGGAAGATAAAGAAAAGCGGTTTTAGAAGATTCCGCGAAGCTTACTCAGAGATCCCGCGTAAAAACGGAAAGTCTGCGATTGGTGCCGGCGCTGCGCTCTATATGTTCGCTGCAGATGGTGAAGCAGGCGCAGAAGTTTATGCCGGCGCAACAACAGAAAAGCAAGCCTGGGAAGTTTTCCGTCCTGCTCGGTTGATGTGCCTTCGTACTCCTGATTTAACCAGTTATTTCGGTATCGATGTAAACGCTAAAAACCTGAATAGACCCGCTGATGATTCGCGCTTTGAACCGCTGATAGGTGATCCTGGCGATGGTTCCTCGCCTTCATGTGCAATTGCTGATGAACGGCACGAACACAAAGATAATGCTTTGTACGATACGATGATATCAGGCATGGGTGCGCGTGATCAGCCGTTGATATGGGCTATTACCACATCCGGCTTTGATATCGCTGGGCCTTGTTATGATGACCGCCGCCGAGTGATAGAAATGCTCGAAGGCACCACACCAGACGACGAGCTTTTTGGTGTTATTTATACGGTAGATCCTGAAGACGATTGGACCACACCTCAAGCACTGCGCAAAGCTAACCCAAATATGGGCGTTTCTGTTAGTGAAGAGTTTCTTTTAAATCAGCAACAGCGCGCCATACGAAACCCACGTTTAGCCAACACCTTCAAAACAAAACATCTTGATTTATGGGTATCCAGCAAAAGCGCCTTT
Organism: Neptunomonas japonica JAMM 1380; assembly: GCF_016592555.1. Lineage (NCBI taxonomy): Bacteria > Pseudomonadati > Pseudomonadota > Gammaproteobacteria > Oceanospirillales > Oceanospirillaceae > Neptunomonas > Neptunomonas japonica. Next base: position 1,562,061 of record NZ_AP014546.1, read on the forward strand.
TTCAACATGGAAGAGTGGAAAGCGTGCGAGGATTTAACCCTAACGCCTGAAATGTTCGCGGGTGAAGATAGCTATTTAGGGGCCGATTTAGCGCGCAAACTCGACATGAACTCAGTCCCTCGGATATTCGCTCGAGAGATTGATAGCAAACTTCACTACTACTGTGTCGCGCCGCGCTTCTTTGTACCGTATGACACCGCTTTTGATACCGACAACAAGCGCATGGCCGACCGTTTCCAAGGATGGGTTAACAAGGATCTGATGATTCTTACTGATGGCGCAGAGATTGACTACCGCGAAATACTGCACGAAGTCTTAGGCATGCGCGACACCGCACCGATCAAATCAATCGCAATCGACCCTTCAGGTGCAACCAACCTAAGTCATCATTTAATGGATGAAGGCATAGAAGCGATAACGATCACGCAGAACTACACCAACATGAGCGACCCCATGAAAGAACTCGAAGCCGCCATTAAAACAGGCCGGTTTCATCATGACGGTAACCCAATAATGACCTGGTGTATTTCCAACGTAGTCGCTAAATACCTACCCGGCAATGACGACATAGTGCGGGCAGTCAAAGAAGGAAACGACAACAAGATAGATGGCGCAGTAGCGCTCATCATGGCGATAGGTCGGGCTCTGCTTGATCACAACACGCCGCACGAAGATGACATTTCTGATCATCTCGAAACATACGGAATCAGGACACTTTAATAATGGGCTTACTTTCTTGGTTCGGTCGTAAATCATCGACACAAATCATAGATACACCAGAAAAGCTGGCCGCCGCTATTGGTTACGGACACGACACCTACACGGGCCGCGCCGTTTCAGGCCAGCAAGCCTTACAGTTAACCACTGTTTTCGCGTGTATCCGTGTGCTTTCTGAGTCGATGGGCATGCTTCCTTGTAAGCTTTTCGAGCAAACCAACAACACACGCACGCCAGCCACAAAGCATAAACTCTATTCGCTGTTAACCATCGCACCCAATAACTACATGACCGCCCAAGAGTTTTGGGAATTGCTTATGGTGTGCCTATGTTTGCGCGGTAATTTTTACGCCTACAAAGTAAAAGTGATGGGCGAAGTTGTTGAGCTTCTACCGATTGACCCAGGCAGGGTATCCCCAAAGCTCGGCGATAATTACGAACCGGTTTATACCGTCACATTTAAAGACGGAACAACCGAAACACTCACACAAGATGATATTTGGCATGTTCGTACCTTAACCCTCGATGGGCTGGTTGGCCTTAACCCGGTAGCGTATGCGCGTGAAGCGATAGCGTTAGGGCTGGCCACAGAAGAACATGGCGCCAGAATGTTTAAAAACGGCGCAACGCCTACCGGAATACTGCAAACCGCAAACCAGTTATCAGAGCCGGCATTCAATCGCGTTCGGGACCAGTTTCAAGAAAACCATCAAGGCATGGCAAACAGCCATAAACCTATGATTTTAGAAATGGGACTTGATTGGAAGCCGATTAGCTTAAACGCTGAAGATTCACAGTTTCTTGAAACCCGTAAATTTCAACGTGATGAGATATGCGCTATTTATCGCGTTCCTCCTCACTTGGTAGCTAACCTAGAAAAAGCCTCTTTCAATAACATTGAAGAGTTGGGTTTGAGCTTCGTGAACTACGGGCTTGTTTCATACATGACTCGTATCGAAAGCCGTATCAATACCGGATTGCTCAAGCCGTCAGACAGAGGCCGCTATTATGCCAAGTTCAATGCGGCCGCATTGCTGCGAGGTAATCTAAAAGCCCGTTTCGAATCCTACGGGCAAGGCATTAACTGGGGGATTTTAAGCCCTAATGACTGCCGGGAACTAGAAGATATGAACCCGCGTGAAGGCGGTGACCTTTACCTAACACCGCTTAATATGACTACACAACCGGAGAGCAATAACAATGCTGACAAAGAAAAGGCTTGATGTTGCCCTTAACATTAAGAGCGTAAGCGACACAGGCGAGTTTGAAGGTTACGGCTCTGTGTTTGGTGTTAAAGATAGCCAAATGGATATTGTTGTACGTGGCGCGTTTGAGAAAAGTTTATCGACTTGGAAAGAGAAAGGCCGGTTACCTGCGCTACTGTGGCAGCACAACATGAACGAGCCAATCGGTATCTACACCGAAATGAAAGAAGATGATACCGGCTTATATGTTAAAGGGCGCTTGCTGGTGGATGATGACCCGTTAGCAAAACGCGCACACGCCCATATGAAAGCCGGTTCGCTTTCTGGTATGTCGATTGGTTACATGCTGAATGACTACGACTACGACAGCGAAAAAGACGCTTTCATCTTAAAAGAACTCGACTTATGGGAAGTCTCACTCGTTACCTTCCCCTCTAACGATGAAGCACGTATTTCCAATGTAAAAAATGCACTGGATCACGGAACTATTCCGCGACCTAGTGAAATAGAGAGAACCCTGCGAGAGGTTGGGTTTTCACGTTCGCAAGCTAAAAGCTTTATGGCTAATGGCTTTAGTGCGCTGGAGCTGCGAGACGCAGACACAGATAAAGCACTGCAATCCCTTAAAACACTTTCCAACCTCTTTACGGAGAAATAATCATGCCTGTTGAATTAAAAGATATCGAACTTGTAGCCTCAGAAATTAAAGGCCAGTTTGATGAATTTAAAGCGAAGAACGATAAACGTTTTGACGCTATCGAATCAGAAAAAGGCGCACTGGCTGGTCAGGTTGAAACCCTGAACGGCAAACTGTCTGATCTGGATGAATACAAAACCGCACTTGAAAAAGAACTAGCTGGTTTAAAGCGCCCAGGTGCAACCGGTGTATCAAAAGAAGTAGAAGCCCATAAACAGGCATTTACTCAGTTTATGCGCAAAGGTCGTGAAGAAGGCTTACGCGAACTTGAGCAGAAAGCACTTAATACCACGGTTGATGCCGATGGTGGTTTTGCAGTGCCAGAAGAACTGGACCGCACTATCATTGAATTGATGCGCAATGATTCGCCAATGCGTCAAGTGTGCAACAGCATCACCGTATCAACCTCTGATTACAAAAAACTGGTTAATCTTGGTGGCGCTGGTTCCGGTTGGGTTGGTGAAGATGATGCTCGCCCAGCAACAGGCACGCCAACGCTTGCACAGGTTATCGCCTCAATGGGTGAGATTTACGCTAACCCGCAAGCTACGCAAACTTCACTTGATGACATGTTCTTCAATGTTGAAGCATGGCTAAACAATGAAGTATCAATGGAGTTTGCAGAAAAAGAAGGCTCTGCGTTCCTGTTGGGTGATGGCACCAATAAGCCAAAAGGAATCTTGGCGCACACGTTAGCGCTTACTGCTGATGCTGTGCGAGCGTTTGGCAGTATCCAAAACATCAAATCAGGAACGGCTGGGAACTTTGATGGTGATGATTTGCTAAGCCTAATCTATGGATTGAAAAAAGGCTATCGCAACGGTTCACAATTTATGATGGCGGGTACAACGTTGCATAAAGTGCGTACCCTGAAAGATGCGCAAGGCGCTTACCTGTGGGCTCCTGGCTTACAAGCTGGCCAGCCTTCCTCTTTGCTCGGTTATGCCATCGCAGAGAATGACGATATGCCGGTTGTGGCAGCGGATGCCAACGCGCTGATGTTCGGTAACTTCATGCGTGCTTACACCATTGTTGACCGTATCGGTACACGAATCCTTCGTGATCCATACACCAACAAACCAAACGTGGGCTTCTACACCACAAAACGAGTAGGCGGCATGCTGACCGACTCTAACGCGGTTAAAGTACTTACGCTAAGCGTTTAATACTGGCTGATAAAAAAAAGACTCCTTCGGGGGTCTTTTTTATGGAGAAACTAAAATGTCAAAAGTCATTATTGTAGAAAAAACATTCCTTCATGCAGAAGATGGCAACACGGTTACCGAATACGCAGAAGGTGAACACTTGGTAAGTGAACGCTGCGCTGAAGTTGCTATTAAACAGCTGAAAGTGGCGAAAGAAAGCAAAACAAAAGCGGCTGACTTTATCGCCGCACAAGAAAAAGAAGCGGCTGAAAAGGCGTAAACCATGCCAATTATCACCCTAGAACCTGCAACAACCGAACCGGTCACACTCGAAGAAGTGCGAGCTCAATGCCGTATAGATGGCGATATAACCGACGAAAACACATTGTTGCAGGGGCTAATATCAACGGCGCGTGAATACTGCGAAAACCACACGGGGCGTCACTTTGCTGCTAAAACGCTGCATTACATTGGTAATTGGTGCGCTAATAAGATTGAGCTAACCCCCAACCTTAAAACAGTCAGTTTTATTCAGTACCGCGACCATAACAACGAACAGCAATCGTTTCCAGATACAAAGTATTACGTTGATTCAGTTTCGCTGGTGGGTGCGGTCATCCCGCTGAGCACTTGGCCGAGCACCTACCCGACACACCCGCAGCCGGTCACTATCGAATTTGAAGTGGGCGACACAGATGAAAGCGGCAATTCATCATGCCCCTATGGGGTGAAGCAGGCCATTTTATTGCTGGTGGCTCATTGGTACGAAAACCGCAGTGCTGTTGCCTTTAGTGGCACAAGTAAAGAAGTTGAGTATTCCGTTTCTGCATTGCTCTCACCGTACAGGGTTTTAAACGTATGAAGCGCTTACATGCCGGAAAACTCGACCAGCGCATAACGCTCTATAAGCCGCTCACAGGCAAAACAGAATCAGGCGCACCCATTACCCATAAATTTGAAAAAGTAGGGACGGTGTGGGCGGCGGTTGAGCTGGTAGGTATTGCAGAAGATAACAGCGGCGAAAAAGACCAAGCCACCGGAAAGCACCTAATAACAATGCGTTGGCGCAACGTGGGTAAAAATTGGATAGGTATTTGGCGCAATCAAATTTTAAGAGTGATTGGCGTTGATGACACCGACCCACAAAAAAGGCAAAAACAGCTAACCGCCGAAACAGAAAACGCCGTCGCTGAAATGTGGATTAACGAAAACACCCTAGTAGATGATGCCACAGAGCGGCTAAGAGAGGTTGTTAACGAGGGCTGGCCGTAATGATGAATGAAAGCTGGGAAATTACCGGGCTAGATGATCTTGAGAGGCAGCTCGCTGCGCTAGGGGGTGAAGATGGGCTAACAGCATTACGTCGTGCGTCTCGTGCGGCCATGAAGCCAGTCAAAGAACAGATGATAGCGAATGCCCCCTTTGATGATGATTCTCAGGGCGAGCACATGCGCGACAAAATCAGCATGACCACCAAAAAGACCGACAAGCGCAAAGCTGGTAAAAATAATGCACTAGCGGTGCGTGTTGGACCAACAAAAAAACATGCTCAAAAAGCGATAGCGGCAGAGTATGGCAACGAGCATCAAGAAGCCATCCCGTTTATGCGTCCTGCACTTTTCGACCAACGGCACCAAGTTGTTGATGGTATGCGTACTAAATTAGCGGTTGAGATAGAGCGAATCGTCAGGAAAAACGCACGATGAACATAGGAAAAGGTTTAATCGCGTGGCTTGAGGCCGAACTAAAGCTGGATGCGTTCTGGCTAGAGCGTCCCGAAGGTGTAAAGCGTTGCTGTGTTTATCGATGCATTAGCCCTGGCACTATCAGTGGCAACCTAAAAAGCCCAGGCATAAAAGCCGATACGTACTCAATCACGGTTTATCACGACGACCCCGACAAAGGCCATGCCGCCGCTGAGATTATCAGAACGAAACTAAATGATTTTACTGGCGATTTAGGCGGCTATCCAGTCCAGCAAATACAGCCAACAGGTGGCTTTGATCAGATCCTCAATGCAGAGGCCGGCATCAAAGTTTATCAATTCAACCGTGATTTACTCATTAACCATTAAGGATAAACATTATGTCCGTCGCAGATCCTAGTACCTATGCAAAACTGCCAGCCGGAACCCGTTTTTTATGGGGGCCGCTTGGCACCGCAACTGCTGATCTTAAGCTGCTAAAAGATGCAAACGCGATTGGTGCCACTGGCAAAAAGGGCGGCTTTGTTGAAGCTGACCGGCTTATTGATACCGAGAAAAAATACATCGCCGATATGAAAGACGGTGAAGATAAAGAATTTGCCTTTCTTGATGACCCTACCGACGATGATTTAACAGCATTTTTAGCGGCGGCAGATGCAGATCAAACCGTTATCGTGCGCATTGAATTCCCTAATGGCCGCTTTGCCGATATGAATGTAGCGCTTAATGGCTGGTCTACCCAAGAGCTCGATAAAGGTAAGCCGATGATGCTGGTTGCTTCTGGTAAGCAGAACGCAATTAACCGCGGCATGATCGTTTAATAGCCCCTCTCTAATATTCGGAAAAAATCATGAAAAAACAATCGTTAAAAGCAAAGCTATTAAACCCCGCTAAACTGACCCCGCTTACCGTCGCTATTTTTGGTGATACATATCAAGTTGCGCGCTCATCAGCGGCGAAAGTAGCGCTTGTGAATAACCAACTGAACGATACCGATGATCCTCAGGTGTTAGAAAAAATATCGGCGCAGTTTATTTTGGAATCGATTATTGATGAAGACGGTGTTTCGTTATCAGAAAGCGTTACAGCTGAAGAACTGCTTAACACTTATGATCACGTATCTGTGCGTGAAGCATACACAAAAATAATGAAAGTTAATTTTGGTGGTTCAGAAGGTATCGAAGAAGCAAAAAAAGACTAACCAGCAACCCGGCTTTAAGCGTTTGTTTTGAGCTGGGCGAACTGCTGGGCCTAGCCGATCCACGCGATATCTATCATGCAGATGCCGAACTCATCGCCTTATGGCGTGCTTATTTCAATCTGAAAAACGAACCACAAACAACCGAAAACACTAACGATGTTGATGCGCAGGTAAATGCCTGTGAGCGGCTTTTGATGTAGCACCTAAAGGATTTATATGTCAGATATAGCAAAGCTAACGGTTGCGCTATATGCCAACTCTGCGCAGTTTGTTAGTGAACTGCAAAAATCACAGCGTAAATCTAATGAATGGAAGCGTGAAGTTTCAGCAGCCTATAACACGGTTAAAACAGCCGGAGCTGTAGCGGCAGCGGCAACCGTTGCAAGCCTTACTCTCATCTATAAGCAGCAATCAAAACTCATTGATCAAACCGCCAAATTTGCCGACCGAATCGGCATTAGTACGGAGTCGCTAAGCCAGTTTCGCTATGCGGCAGAATTAACGGGCGTAGGGCAAAAGTCACTTGATAACTCTCTTCAAGCAATGGTTCGTCGTCTTGCTGAAGCTGAGCAAGGAACGGGGGAGGCTGCAAAATCTCTTAGGCAGCTAGGGCTTGATGCTGAAGAGTTAGGACGGCTAACACCAGATGAGCAGCTCTATGTATTAGCTGATGCGTTCAAAGGCGTAGAGAGCCAATCAGAGCGCGTAAGAATTGCATTTAATCTGTTCGGGCGCGAAGGCGTAAGCATGGTTAACATGCTCGCTGGTGGCGCAGATGGTTTGCGTGCTATGGCAAAAGAGGCCGACGATCTAGGGCTTTCATTGTCGCGTGTCGATGCCGCCAAGGTTGAGATAGCTAACGATGCTTTTTTGCGGGCGACCAAGGCTAGCACCGCATTTGAGCAACAGATTACAACACAACTCGCGCCGGTTATCGCTGGCCTCTCTGATGAGTTTGTCAGAATGGCGAAAGAACACGGCGGCATGAGTAAAGTTGTGACTGATGGTATTTACTCAACAGCCAAAGGGGTTAGCTATGTTGGTGATGCTTATAGAGGCTGGGCATTCATTTTAAAATCAGTAGAGGTTGCGTGGCTGCAATTAAAGCTCGTAGGAATGGAAGCCATGAACGCAATGGTACGTGCCGCTTATGATTTCGGCACGTACATTGTTCAATATATGGTTTGGCCGACACTAAAAGCACTGGATGCTATGGGGCTTGTAAATGACTCAGCTAAAGAGATGGCCGACAGTTTACGTGAACTAACCACGATCAGTGGCCCGCCAATATTCAACCTAGAAGACACCTATCAAACGCGCAGCGAACTAAAGCGATCAGTAGATGAGTTTAGAGCGCTACTCTCTGAGCCTTTGCCCTCTGACAACATTGAAAATTGGTATCAAGAAAACAAAGCGCGAGTCGAAGCGTTAGCGCAGGATATGGCCAGCAGCGTTAACCGAAATTCAGCCACAGCCGGAGCACTACCCCCTAAAGGCAAGCCAGCAAAAGAAGGCCCGACAGAGCAAGAAAAAGCACTAGAGCGCCACCGCTTAGAAATGGATAGTATCCGGCAGGGGTTTTTAGAAAAAGACCAGCTAGAGTATGAACAATGGCAGGAGCGACAAAGCAAGCTAGCTGATTGGTTCCTTGCTGAATACGAAGCGTCAAAAAGTAATAAGGCGCAAATGGCTGCGCTAGAAGATCAGTATCTAACGCTAAGCCAAAACAACCATAAAAAATACCAAGACAATATCAATAAGATTGAGTCAGCTCGAATGCAGACGCGGTATAAAGCCGCTTCTAGCATGTTCGGGTCAATGGCTGATCTGGCTAAAACATTTGGTGGTGAACAGACCGGCGCATATAAAGCACTATTTGCTGTAAGCAAAGCTTTCTCTATTGCTGAATCAATCATGGCGATTCAAACCGGCGTAGCTAAAGCGGCCGCGCTGGGGTGGCCTGCTGGTATTCCAGCAATGGCGAGCGTGTTATCTGCAACATCAGGCATTATTTCAACGATCCAAGGCACGGGAATGCCGACCTATCACACAGGTGGTATGGCGGGCTATGGATCAGATAATTTCAGTGACTCTTTAAAAAGAAACGAAGTCCCCGCGATATTAGAACGCGACGAAGAAATACTTCCAACCTACGACCCACGCCACCGAAAAAACCTTAAAAAAGGCCGGGGCGCTGGTGGCGGTGGTTTTCAATGGACTGGGAGCATCATTATTAACAACAACGGCGAACCAGTGAGAGCAGAAGCCAGCATGGACGATGAAGGCAATCTTCAAATGTGGCTAGAGCGCGCAGACGAATATATTGCACAAGGATTTATCGAAGGAACGGGCCAAACCTCACAAGCAAACGATGCTGTTAATGGCAGTGGTCGCGCTAACACGGCAATCAGATAGGGTAAAAAATGGATATAACCGATTTAGAACCCTGGCCGCTTGAGCAGTTGGACTACCCGTTAAAGCGCGGCTACCGCTACACAGTGCGGGATAATCGCGAAATATCGAGCATGTATTCTGGCCCCGGTATCTCGCGCCTAATATCACGCTTTACCATTACCGATTATCAAGCCTCATTACTGTTCTCGAAGGGCGAAGAGCTCTATTTCAGATGGTGGATATCGAACAAGCTAAACCATGGTAATGACTACTTTGCTATGCCGCTACTAACCGGCGCAGGGATGAATACCGTTGCTGCAATATTCAGCAAAAACGGGATTGGCGCCAGCGTCTTAGACGGCAATCGATACCGAATTAACATTAAGCTCACGTCGTTTGCACTACCGGCTGAATCAATGACAGAAGCCGAGGCGCTAGCGGCTTTAGAGACAGATCCGGTACTGATAGCGTTGGTCGAATCGAAAAACAAATTATATAACATTGTTCATGGGGATTGGTAATGGCTGATATCGCAACAGTAGCAGACGAACTTGAAGTTTTAAAAAATAAATTTGCCGAATTTATAAACGGAAGCGAAACAGACATAGTCGCCACGAATAGCGGCCCCCGCGATAGTATAGCAAAAGCAATAAAAGACGCGCTCGATGCAGGCGCTATTAGCGGTGACATGACCGGTGAGCAGATAGCTGAGGCTCTCTTTTCGCAAGCTGATTTGAATGCGTTTACAGATAAAGAAAAAGACAGAGTGTCCGTATCGTTAGCGCAAGTAGGCACTCTTGATGAATTACGAAATTTAGAGCCTGAAACAAACGGCCAGCAGATCGTTTTAGCGGGACATACTGTAATAGGCGTGGGCGGTGGTGAGTTTTATGCAGACGCTGCTAGTGAGTTGATAGATGATGATGGATTAACTGTTGTAACGCCTCTGGGCAATCGTTGGCGGCGGCGTGTATCAGACGGCGGTTATATTGGTATTACTGCATTTGGAGCACAAAAAGGCCAGAATAATTCAGCTTATCTTTCAAAAATGAAATCAATAGTTGAGCTGATATCAGTTGATATTGATTCAATCATTGACTCAGTAATAATTGACAATACGGATAATGTAAAAAAAATTAAACTGGATGCTAGCGTTTCTATGCTAGCTGGCTCATCTGCAATGCTTGTGATTAATTCTGTTGAATCAGGCATGACTGTAGATGGTAATCGTGAAGCAGGCCATAAAGTCACTCGTCCTGACACGGGTCGGGTTGTTAATATTATTGGTGATAAAGACTATGCAAATAAGGATATTTTAATAAAAGGGATTGACGCGTCAGGCGGCACGGGTGAGTTTATGTTTTGGTCAGCCTGTGATGGAATTGAGTTTAGAGATAATTTTATACATGACGGTGTTGGCTCGGCGATTTATAATTTAAATACACAAATAGCAGACAGCTATAAAAGCCAAAATGTAAAATTCATTGGTAATATTATTCGTGATTTGGGCGTTGGTACAAATATAAAATCTCACGGCATCAGTATTAACTCATGGCGCTATATTTATGGAGTAACAGTATTAGATAACGATATTCGTCGAGTGCGGAATAATGGGATCGAAATATGGGCAGCATTTGTGAGAGTTTTGGGTAACTATGTTGAAGATGTGCGAATCGCGTATAGCTACGGCCAGTGCCACTATCTGACTCACGCAGGGGGGAACATCGCTTTTAATTCTGTGCCAAATACAGCGAGCGATCCGAGCAGTGTAGGAGGGATCGGGATAGAGATCGGTGGCTGCACTCGCGTGACGTTGAGTGATTATATTATTGATGGTTTTAGATCCGGCATTGATGCTACTGAGTCCGTTATTAGCACGCCTCAGGATTCGCTATGGCATGACCCAACATCTCTCTGGCTCGGCGAGAGCGGTGTGTTAACTGATGCAGACAGTCCTTCGTTCGTTCGATTAAAAACGCTATCTGGAGATCCGAAATTATCAGGCTCATATTATGTGTCGATAGGAGCGGGAGTTATTACTAATTATTTAAATTTTGGGATTCGGTGTAGTGCTGATAACCAGTACAGAGATGCATACGTTATAAATGGGCCGAGAATTTCTCACGGCGGAAAGTTTGCAGGCAGTACATCGCCTGCTGCGGCTGGGATTATTGTTGTTAATGCGGCGGCAAGCATCAGCGGTGCTGTTTTATCTGATTTATCACATTATGGAATTAATGCCGATCAGGGCAGGTTGTCGCTGGGTGTTAATTATTTTAGAAACATTGATGGTGACGTAGTTAGATTGGTGGGAGCGGGGAGCAGCCTACATTGCCCGGCAAGCCAGGATATTCAAAACTGTTTAGATTTGGGTTCTGCGTTGGGGGGGGCGCCCACTCAAGGCTCGTTCAGTCCTGGTCAAGAATGGGCTAATCATTCTGCAAATGATAATGGGCAGCCGCGCACATTTGTTGTTAGCCAAGGCGGAACATATGGGAATATGTTATCAACAACCGCTGATGTAATTGCGGGTTCTGATATAGCAGTACTTAAGCGTGTTGTTAATCCGTTGGGCGCTGTGCAGCGTGATATGTATATTGATATTTTAGGCGTTACCGGGGCATTTAAAGTGCTGGATGTGGGGGTTCCAGTTAATACTGGCTCAGGATGGACGATGGATGTTAAGTTATCCGTGGCTTCTGATGTAACTATTGATGATGCTGCAGTGAGTCATTCGGCCCCTGTTTTGCAGATTGTAGGGCAGTACGGGTTTAGAAAAAGCGTTTCTTCAAAACCCGATTTTATTGGTCAAGAAGCCATTGTTGGTGATTTGATTTATAAGTCCACAGGCACTACTTCTAGCGCCGACTGGAGCCAATTAAATTAAACAAGAGCGCAAAGCTAGCGGCCCGCCAAGTGCGGGCTTTTTATGCCTGCTTTTAAGGAACCTCAATGACTTTGCAAGAAGAGGCTGCGCAATTACTGGCAGAGCATTATGCCAGCGCGCCGAGCGGCGAAGTGCGATATATAACACTAGAACTAAGGCATCCCGCATTTTTAATGGAGGGTTTGCCATCGGGTGTTATTCATATTGTTCATGCCCCCGAACCGCTAACGGTGACGCTAGAAAATAATGACGTAGTAACGTGTTTAGCGGGTGCGTTTACGGTCCAATGGCCTGAAAAAAACACAAAAGGCCGTCGTGATATGCAGCTAGTGATGGATGCTATTAGCACAGATGTGATCGAACAATTAGAAAGAGTTGCAGATTACTCGCCCCGCACAAAAATAAGCGCCACTGTGCGTGAGTATCTATCAACCATGCTTACTCATCCTGGGCGAATCGAGGCGGGTTTAACCATGCTTAAGCCTTCGGTGCGGGGTGGCCGTGCTACCAGCACTCTAGTGTTTAGTGACTCTATTAATAAATCTGTTCCTAGTATTCCTTACACGCTTAAAACACACCCCGCGCTAGCATCATAACCACCCCGGATAACCCACATGAAAAACAACTACCAATGGTTGAGCGACATGCTCGGCAAGCCGTGGCGTGCTTATGCCACAGGTGAAAATGTTGAAGGTGTAGAGGCATGGGATTGCTGGGGCGTTGTGGTCCATGCGTTTTATCAGCTTCACGGTGTTGCTTTAGATCGTCATCTAGATATCCCAACCAAAAGCCCGCGCTCCTTTGTGCGAGTGGTTGCACAAGAAATAACATCAGGCCATTGGCGGCAAATATCCCATCAAAAACATGGCTGTGTTGTGTTGCTGGCTACTGCTACTCGTTTTCATCATATCGGTATCTGGCTAGATATAAACGGTGGGCGATTATTACACAGCACTGAAGGTGTTGGTGTGGCGCTAGATAGCTCAGCACATTTATCAAATTACAACTTAGTAGAGTACTGGGAATATGTCGGTTAAAGTCACAGTCCATAAGCACCCGTTAAGCTCAGTCGGCGCTAAAGAATTTGATTATGAGCTAGATGTAACATCGGGTATCACACTAGAAGAGCTCGTATTAAAGCTAAACCCTGCTTTTAGACCGGGCACTTATCAGCCTGTTATTGCCCGCATCAATGGGGAAGAAATACCCGCCGTTGATTGGGATATTACCCCTTTATGTAGCGGGCAGCACTTAACGCTACGCCCACGCCCGTTTGGATTAGATCCTATTAGCTGGGCACTTATTGCCTTTACGGCTGTTACTGCGATATATACCTACACGCAAATGCAGTCCATGCAAGACCTCAATCAAAACCACAAAGACTTACCTGAGCAATCCCCAACTTATGATTTAAACGCGCAAGGTAATAGCCCTCGCCTTGGTCAGCCTATACCGGTCGGGTATGGGCGCCAGCGTGTGTGGCCTGATTTTGCGGCAATGCCGTTCAGACGCTTTATAGATGGTGAGCAATATTTATTCCACGTATTCGCTATAGGTCAGGGGGAGAACGCGCTTTCAGAAGCGAAAATCGGTAATACTTTGCTCAGTAATTTCGCGAATTACGAGCAGCAAATCTGCCTGCCGGGTGAGCGTGTAACACTGTTTAATCCTGATGTTTATACCTCTAGTGATGTAAGCAATATTGAGCTGTTCGCGGCTAACGATGAGAAGCATTTGGGTTGGTCTGGCCCTCATACCGTTTCACCTGCGGGGGTGCAAGTTACCACTATTGGTGCGGACCTTATCGCACCGCAAGGCTTGGGGCTTCAAGATAAGCAAACCGGCGCATTATCGCAGGTGTCTGTCACTATTGAGGCGGAATATCGTGCGGTAGATGAAAGCGATAACGGTATTGGTGCCTGGGCGCATCTTGATAGCTGGACATTAACAGGCAAAACCGTTGAAGCGATACGGAAAACGGTCACCACTGATGTTGCTGTAGGGCGTTATGAAGTCAGAATGCGCCGCAGCTCTGATAGTGCCGGGCCTACTAATATTCGTTTGCAAGACAGTGTTTTTTGGGGTGAGCTTAAGTGTGATATCGATTCTGACCACACTTATGACCACACCGTATGGGCGGTAAAAATCAAAGTGGACGGGCAGTTATCAGGCCAAAGTGAGCGTCGCTTCAACGTTATTCGTCAGCGATTATTACCCATTTGGGATGGTACAAACTGGAGCCAGCCACAAGCCACCCGCAGCCCAGCATGGGCCTTTTGTGATCAAGTAAAGGCCAAATATGGCGGCGAGTATGATGATAACCGCCTAGACTTGCCCGCACTAAAGCGGCTGGCTGATGTGTGGCTTTCACGCAATGATTTTTTTGATTTCAATATAGATACAAAAAGCTCGCTTGATGCTGTTCTGCAGATGATAGCCAAAGCAGGGCGCGCCGAAAAAATCGAATACAAAGGTGTGTATTCAATGGTGCGAGATGAGCCAAAGATAGTGCCAGACTATATGTTTGGCATGACAGAGATTATCTCCGGCTCTTTTGATCTGCAATACGACACGATGGATCAATGGGGAAATGATTCTGTAGAAATGGAATACCGCGACGCTGATACCGGTATGCCTGTGCAAGTACTGTGCGTACTGCCCGGTAAAGCAGGCATAAACCCTGTTAAGCTAAAACGCGACGGCATTACCAACCACGCACAAGCCTACCGTGAGGGCATGTTTGAAGCCGCTAAGAGCGAATACCGCAACCGTATTTGTCAGTTCAAAACCGAGCTTTCTGGTGGATTACCCGAAAAAGGCAGCTGTGTTGGTGTTAGTCATTACTCAAGCAACTGGGGAACCAGCGGCGAAGTATTAGCCGTTGCTGATAACGGCGATGGATCGCAAACATTAACGCTATCAGAGCACGCTATTTTTGAAGCAGGCAAAACTTACGTCGTGAGCTTGGCTGATAAGCTGCAGCAGCCCCAAGGCCCATACGTCGTAACAGCGGGCAATAATGCGAATCAAATAGTTATTAGTAGCACGCACAATGCCAGTATCTATACAGGCTTTAAGCGCAAGCGCACCTCGTTTATGCTTGGTGAAGCTAACAAGCACCATCGCCGGTTTTTAATGCGCACCTCGCGCCCTGCAGGACCTTATAAGTTTAGCTTTACGGGCGAATACGACGACCCGCGCGTACATGAAATTGACGACCTAATTGCAGATGGCACAATTAACATTCCGCCAGGCACCACGATTAATGAAAATGCGTTATCACTGGTTACAGGTTTAAATGTTTCTTACAGCGGCACAGCGTCGCAACCTATTGTTAAATTTGGCTGGAACTCTGTTGATGATGCAACCAGCTATATATTGCAGATATCACACGATAACGGCAGCACATGGCAGCCGTTCGGCACAAGTTCTGTGCTCACTCTCACTAAAAACGTAGATCCTGCAGCGGCAGTTGTGCGAATAGCCGCGCGTAATGAAGATATTATCGGTGGGTGGGCAACACTTAATATACTGCCTGGTATTACATCTTTGCCGGTCCCACCCGCACCCACTGGCTTTAGTGTGGTTGGCAAAACGGTATCAGTAGAATGTGTGTGGGATGATGCAACCGACCAGTATTTAAACCACTCACACACAGAGCTTTGGCGTAGCGGAACAAACGATATTGAAACAGCAGGTATCGTAAAGCCCGTTATCCACACACGCTACACAGATACCGTCGATCCCGGCAGTAGTTTGTATTATTGGATTAGGCACGTTAGCAAGGCCGATGTGCCAGGACCATTTAACGCGGAAGCGGGAGCGCATGTAGAAACCGGCACAGACCCTGCAGCAATATTAGAACTACTGGAAGGAAAGCTAACAGCAACACAGCTTCATTCTGATATATCCGAGCCGTTAAATGATTTCACGGAGCAGCAATCTGTATTTGTTAAAGTTAGCACTCCCACTCAAGCGGCGGGGTATGGCATATCATTAGAGTCAGATGGGGAAGGGGGCTATATAAGCCAATTTCTCGCGATTGCGGATAGGTTTGGTTTTTTCCATCCAGCGGCTGCAAATGCTTTGGTTTTCGGTATTTCCAATGGACGCACTGTGATGAGCGGTGCCGATATAGAAGACGCTAGCATTAACACCCTGCAGCTAGCAGGGCAGGCGGTAACTATTCCGGCATCTGCGGAAGTATCGGGCACTAAAACACTGCTTCATCAAACATATACTGCTGTGAGTAAATTGTTTTCATCTGTAGGGAAGCCCGTGTTTATATCGGGATGCGTGGTTTTTAGAGGACAGCAAGTAGAAAGTACTATCACGTTAAAGCGCGGCACAACGGTATTAAAATCATTCCCTGTGGTTGTGAGAGGATACGACTCAGCACCTGGGTCTGATCACCCTATTTATGTGGATGGTTATCTTGCTGTGCCTATTGTAGATAGAGATGACCCGCCTGCGGGTGATTTTGTTTACTCAATCGTGGTAACGGCAACAAATTCAACAAAGATATCAAACAGAGTTATTACGCTAATCGGAGTAAAAGATACGTGAGTAATAATATACGAGCACTTATTTATGATTTAGCCACAGGCGAGGTCTTGAAAATGGCTGCTGATACACCGCTTCTGCTCTCGAAAGAGGCGGGCATAAGTGGTGGCTGGGTGGCGGCAGATGAAGGCGACACGGACGAAAATAGTTATATGGATGTAACCACTTCGCCGCATTCAAAGCACCGTAAAATGGATTACACGCTAGAGACACACCCTGTTCCTTGCACTGCAATTATTGAAGGTGTTGAGTACTCTATAACAGAGCCAATGAATTTTGCTTTTGTGCCCGGTCCGGTGGCTGTTGATTACGAAATTATCATTAACGGTGGCATTCAATATTTAGAAAAGGAGTTTATTGTTCATGAAAACGCTGCTACATAACTCGCCGCCTGAGATTTTAGCTTTACGCAAAAAGGCACATAGAGACAGCGAGGTTTCAAAAATACTCGTCACGACCTCTACAGGTAAAGTTTTTGATGGTGATGAGAAGTCTCAGGATCGAATGGCGCGTGTTGTTGCTGTAGGTGAGGCAGGAATGACCACTCAATGGAAAATGGCAGATAACTCAACTCAAACCGCAACATGGGAAGAAATAAAAGAGGCGCTTTTACTAGCAGGGCAAGCCCAAACTAACGTTTGGGTTGCGTAACTATAGCCTCTTATTTCTCTAGCAGCTTTAAAACCGCTTTCCTCTTTTCTTCGCTTAGCTCTCTGAGCCATTTTATTACTGCTTTCTCATCATTTGTTAGCGTGTCCATGTGCTTCCCTGTGATATACCACGTTGTGTTTATTCCCAATACAGAGCATAGACGCTCTACAACAGTAAGAGAATTTGGCTCTGTATCTTTTTCCCAGTGCCGATACGTTGAAACGGCTATTGATAATTTATTGGCTACTTCCTGTTGTGTTAGATTCAGCTTCCTCCTTGCTTGCTTTAGTCGGAAATGCTTACTCATACACGCAACTCGTTTTTATATCTTGTTTGAATCAGTGTAGCTTAATAATTGACTACTCGTTCCACAATTGGCGTACAGGGTGCGACAACCATAGAGATATTTAAAAAAAGTAACGTCCCGAACGCTATTGGTTTGCACCGAGTGTGCGTTTTAATGATCATGTTGGTGGGTGTGACACGGCGTCGCAATGGAGAGACAGGGAGGCTTTAATGCAATCGGTTATTCAAAAGATAGAAACAGATATGGATATTGATATGTGCCTTGGTGTGCTTTCAGCACTACTTACTCATAACGGGTTAGATTTAATTAGTCAGGATGACATGCATTCGTGCTTAAAGGTGCTAGATGAAAAACTACGGAAAATTAGAGGGGAGGGGGAAGCTTGAAAGCTAGCCCCTGCTTAGGGGCTCTGTTTCTTTAGTAACTTCTTTAACTTCGCTAGCAACCTCTTTTGCAGCTTCAGCAATAGGCTTCGTTATAGCCCTGGTTAAATCAGCTGTAATTTCAACAGGGGCCGCTACGGTTTCAGCAACATCTTTTACAACACCTATTAAGCTTTTAAACATGGTTTATTTCTCCTGTGCCGCTCCATTACACAGCTAATATACAGCTGCCTAAATTTAGTAAAACATTGATAAAAAAGGTGTTTATTTAGCATTTATATTAGCTGGGGAGGGCTTAAGCTTATGATTAATAAAGGATTGCTCACGGACTGCAACTCCGTTAACGCCGGTTCGATTCCGACTCGCGCCTCCATTATTAAAATCAGTCACTTAGGTGGCTTTTTTTATGTCTGAAATTTGGTTTCCGACTATTTGTAAATGTAAATTTGCGGTCTTTTTGGCACTGGCTTGCGCACTTTTTGTCACACACTCTAAGCCTTACTTCAGCTAAAATTTCCTATCAATAAAACTCTTCTAGTACATATCAATCACTACCTTAACGAACGAAATAAAGTTATCAAATAGGCTCAGAAATCTAGAGCAACTATCGAGTAATTTCTGTTCAAATATACAGTGTATTTATGGGTTGGCGATATTTATGCTGGTTTTGCATAAATTGTAACGAGACAAATGCTTGTATTGCTTCAGGTGCTGAGTTAAAAATATAAGTAAATCAGACAGATGGATGTCTAGCATGGGTAGATATACGGACCCCCGTATATCAATTGTTAATACGCATGCGCGGTTTGTCACGGAGGATACCTCTATATTGCTAAAGATTTTCCTTCCTTTTCAAACGGTTACATCTGTTTTTAACTAATGGCGGTGAGGGTAGATACACGGACCCCCGTATATACAAATGTTAGCCGTATATGAACTTATGAGAAAATTTGAATGAAGTGGACAGATTCGGAGTTAATTAAACCGCTATCATTAGGAATTATAGAAAATGAAAAATCATATTGGGCAAATCATTTTTATGCTGTCATTGAATGTTTAAATTCACATAAAGGCCCAAAGTATTCTCCACGACGTATCGAAGGGTTTCCTATTTGGTCGTTGAATGAGTTACGGGGATGCCTCCCTCCAAATTTCTTTGAAAATATTCAGGACTATTTGAAAAACTGGGGCTTTCAATATTTTCTTGTTAGCTTTCTAAATCAAAAGGCCTCAAATAATATCGTAAAAGAAATTATCACAAGGCTGGGGAATTTATACGGAGTGACATTTGTATCAGGATTATCTGAGTATTCATTTCATATTTCTGGGAATGATTCAGCATTAAGCTTTGATTTAAATGACAGGTTTTCCGAAGTTTTTCCAATGAAAGTAGGTTTGAACAAGCCAAACATTCAAACATTAATATCTAATTCTGATATTTGTTTGGTTCTACACAATCCTATCGCCAATGCTAAAGTCGGTATTTTTGGTGAAATTGAAGGTGTTTACGGAAATAGATTGAGGAATCAATCTTTTTGGGACTCAAAGCAAGATTATTGCGTTTTTAATATTGGCGTCATAAACGGGAAGGGCAAAGGTTGCTACATTGAAAATTTTCATTTGAATGGAATAAACAGGGTACATGTTTATTTTGAAAAAAATCACTTTGTTGTATCTGATTTTGGTAAAACGTTAGAATGGTTTAAGCAACTTTTGATATATGGACCTCACTTGAAAATCACATCAGGTATCGATGAATTAGACTTTTTTTTAGATATGCTAAAAAGATACTGGTTCAAGCCTGCAAGTGAATTACTTGCAGAGTTAACTAGCTATATTGATGGTGAGGATTTGGTTGGGAAATCTGATAAAGCAATATCTATTATTACTGATATTAGAGCCTAGTATCGGAATAAATACGGCTAACAAGCGCTTCCACTGGGACAACTTTTCGCTACGCATTTTTGTGTTGTCGCTGCGCGCCAGTATTACACAAAAATGCTTCACTACAAGTTGCCCGTGAAGCGGGCGTTAAATGGTATAGAGAATGAGAATAGCTGCAATAATATTTTTAGTTATCGCCATATTGAGTCTGATATCTGGGATTGGGTATTTGGCTGTTGGGTTATTGAATGAAAGTTCTGGTCAAAATATGCTCTCCCCTTGGCCTGGAGTCGCTCAGGTATTAATAGCTACGTATTTGCTATTATTTTCTTTGCTGTTTTTGAAGAATACAGAAAAGTATAAAAATTATTTTGTAAGTGGGATTTTTCTGTATGGGAGCTTTGTTATGTTTAGCTTCTATCAGCTAAATACCACTTAACAAATTTGTCAACGATGCCCTTCGGGCTGGACAGCTTTAAGCGTGGCTTCGCCACAAAGCTGCCCGTTACAAAAACGTTATATTTAGGGAGTAACAATGAAGAAAATTGCAGTATTCTTATCACTAGTTCTCATGCTTTCAGGGTGCTCTTCCACAGGCCCCGTCTTTCAGCAAATCACATTAACGCCACCTGATAAATCGACTGTATACATATACCGTCCGCACCAAGGCTTCAACATGGCTGGCTGGCCAGAAATCTTCATTGACGGTAAAAAAGAGTTTGCTCTAAAAAACGAAGGTTATGGGGTGGTTCATTTATCACCGGGCGAGCATAAAATAAAAGCTGAGGGATCTGTGATATTTACAAACTGGTATCCAGGCCCAATGGAAATCACAAAAACCTTTGAAGCAAACAAAGAGTACTTCATCAGGGTTACTCCAAAGATGACTTCTGCAATGGTTGTTGGGAGTTCAATGACAATGACGGGCAAGGCAAATGTTTCTGTCGTCACCGAGAGTAAAGCACTCTCAGAAATTGCTGAAACAAAGAAAGTTCATTGATAAAAAAATATAACAAAGCAATCAACTGCCGCCAGCAAGCTGGCTCGGAACTCCAAAACGCTGCGCGTTTTTCCGTCCCGTTATTGCGGCGTTAAGTGTTAAAGACACATCCAATTTATGAGGAACGAATGAAAATAGAAAAGTATTTAGGTTTGATAGCGGCAATACTGGGTGTGATTACATTTATCGATCAGTATTTATGGAAATCCAAGCTACTAAATAACCTAGCAATACCTGATTCAATACCAACTAGTATTTTTTTAATAGTATTAGCCGTAGTTTGTTTTGTATTTTTCTTTTCTTCACGCAAGGAGATAGCACTGCCTTATCCCGACCAAAGGACAGTGGTTCAGGATCTGAATGATAAATTGCGGTCCTCTGAAGAAAGGATTGACGAGCTATCTCATAAAAATGAAGAGCTTTTACCTTTAAAAAGGCTATTTGATGGCAATGAGCATCTACAAGATAAGATTCATGGTATTTTACTAAAAGGGAGTCTCAGCTCGGACAACCTAATAAAGGAACTTGAAATAAGCCCTAAAAATAAAGACGCTATAGCTAACTTTCAAGCCGTCATAGGGCGTATGGGTAAACAAGATTTAGTAAGCACAACATCTTTAGGCTATTACAAATTACCCTAAAACACTTAACAAGGCGCTCAAGCATGGACGCAGCAAAGCTGCGCCGCTTAGCTTGGCGCTATACGAGTCGAGTATGAGTAAGAGTGAAATAAAGGAGAATATCGAAGAGTGCGGGTGGCATTTTCTCTTTGTATTCGATCCAAACGGCGAGCATGAGGATTTCTCGTACTCAGTCGGTTTAGAGGAAAAATTCGATCACCCAGAAATAATTATCTTTGGACTTAAAAAAGATTCGGCTCACGCGATAATCGCGGACATCGTCGAAGACATAAAGTCTGGTGTGAAAATGGAGCCTAATACAAAACTTGGCAATGTCATCGGCGGAGGTTTTGAGGTCATGTTCAAGCCAATTATCAGTTCCGCATACAAAGAGTACCTAGGCACTGCCGTGGACTATTACGGTAGGGAGTTTAGGGCGCTGGTAATGTTTTGGCCAGACAAGTCAAATCTCCTGCCAACTGAAAAAGGGTGCGAGGTAACTGTTCAAGATGAAGCGCTTGCAATCGTATGATCTGCATGAATATTCAAGAATCAGAACAATATGAAGAGTTAGCTACTGAGTGGCAATATCAGATGATAATTTTACTAAAAAATGCATTAGCCAAGCATGGCATTAATCAAGATCAAACTAAAGAAATTATAGGAGAATTTGCCTTCGATTTTGCTATGTGGCATGACCAAGAAGAAATAAAGCAGGAAGGAAAGTCATATAATCCTAGAATAAGTTTTGATGATTTATCCGGTAATATTCATATCAGTTCTGAGAAAAAACCTTCATGAGTACGCTTTCAGAAGTACAAGTGAAGCATTTGGCGAATAGGCTTATAACAATTGTCAACACGTATGCGCGGTCTGCCACGGAAGAGGCCTCTATATTTCTAAAGCCCCCCCCTATTCATAACCCTTCCTAGTGCAATTAATTAATTCATACTTCTAAGCTAGTTTGTAGGCTTTAAAGTCTCAAGCGCCTCTTTGCTTATATACTTTCCAATTCCACCGATATGGGCGTTCACTTCTTTATTTCTCATTAGTTCTTTCATAGCGACTTTTCCAAGTACTTGAAAAGCAGCTACGAAGGCAGCTTTATCTTCGTATTTTAATGCCTTTTTAGCTGTGGCAGTGCAGCGCTTTGTCATTAAATCTACCACTAACTCGGCTGTTCGCTGGTTTAAATGCTGAGCTTGTTTGTCTGTTATAGTTGAAGAACTGGATATTTCTGGATGCTTAGACATTCCGGCATACATCCACTTCATGATAAGAGTCTTATCTGAGCTAGTAGTTTTTTCTGTTAGGCATCTTGTTAGATCATCGCTGAAAATTCCTGCATAAGAAACGGTAGAGAATAAAATAAGCGATGTTGCCATGATTCCTTTTATAAAACGCATAAACATTCCTTTAAGTAGTAAACCCTATCTTATACTATCACCGGCCGATAGGCAGAGTTCTATGAGTTCTTTTCATGCGAATTTAGAGTCAGAGTCGACTTTGTTTTTAGTACAGGTAATGTTCGATTCAATCCTAACTGTCGATGATATCGAGTCTCCGAGGGGTGGCAGAATTAAAGTCATGTTACAAGAGGCGCGAAGTAAGCTTGGTGTTATTGCTTTGGCTGTAGGAGCAGACCTATCTCCGCAAGTTTGAGAGAGGATTGTTGTAGTAGGTGATAGGGAGAGATTCTTGCTCACCTCTCGGCTCTATCAAAGCGTTGTACTTGATTACTTTCTGACACCTAGCTAAGCGGGGGGGGATGGTGCAGTCTTCTGTGGCAGTATCCCAGTGCCAGGCCGAATGTGTAAAAAGTGGCTTAACGGTTAACTCATTATTGGCAGGGTGTGGCTGTATGACAGCACCATCTCATTGGCAAGGTTCAACACTGATGCAATGGGCACTTTGCCGCTGTAACTGAATACATTAGTAGGTATTGACCAATCTGGTGCGCTTCAGTTGAGTGTAAAGCCTGTACCAAATAGCTCGTTAGTGGCGATTTGTGCGGCGGTTGATCTGCGGGCTTCGGTATGTGTCTTTTGTACGCTATAGGGTAATGAGAGCAACTTGGTTTTACTGTAGGCATGTTACCTAAACGGGGTGGGTAGTTTGGGATATGCTGACATCCTTAATTGGTTGGGTAAATCCCTAGAGCAATAGTGGCAGTGTCAGCAATCTGTAAAGCTTGGTGTTAAACAGTTAGAAGAAAGGATTCAGGGGTTGTTGAATGAAAAGCAAAGATAGCTCTGAATACTCAATATTGCATCTTTGTCGGAAGAGAGTTAGTTCATGTTGGGTCGGGTTTTTATGATCTTCGAAGTGTTCGGATAAATCAAAATCATCATAACCTCGCATTAGCCATTTTAACGTCTTGGCTTTGTGGTTAACGCTGAGCATTTGGCCCTGAGGGTTATAGCGTACGTAGTGTGTATTATCGTCTGAGGTGATTACTTTAAACATATTGCCTCCGTGCATTATGTTGGTATTTAAGAAACAAGTTTAATTTTAGACTAGTTTTGTTGAAAGTCTCTATTGTGATTTGTGAAGGTTATGCCTTTTTAATGGCTATAAGGTTTGTATCTAAAGCATGCCAAATACTGCGTTACAGTTCGGCGGTATGATGGCTTGGGTCGATCGAATTGTTGGCTATGGAGCGGGCCGCTTGAGCGAGGTTGTAGCATTTGCCCAAGCGGTGAATCGATATTCTTATTTATCTATTTTAACTGAGCTACCTTCACCAAACCATTTTTCGGCTAGTGCTTTGGCTGCTTTTAAGCTCATTTCTTTAGAGTGGATATCGCCAACAGGGCGTCCATCTTTATTAAATATTTTGTAACTCATCTCATAGCTCCAAGCTTTTATTTTTTCCGTTCATATTAAATGTAGTCTATTTTTTGACAGTATTATGGATTTTAGTTCGTTTCTTTGTGTTTTCTTTATGTTTACAAGATAAAAGCTTAGAGAAACATCGAGTTATCATGTTTTTTTGTAAGCGGTAAATAGCATGTTTAGGAATGGCGTTAGAACTCGTTGATTATACTTTAGTTGTAAAAATCGAACGTTTGCTTGAATTGGAGTGCAGTGCCGAGCAATCTGGTCTACAAGATTTGGTGTTAGCAGTTGAAGTTAATGCAGCAAAGATAATGTGCATGCTTGTTATCAGCTAAGGCAAATACTGTCTTATCTTCATTAATCCCTTCTTTATACATGAGTGTATTGTCATTCTTATTTTACGTAAGTTCGGCATACAGCATGCGCATCTGATAATTATAATAAATTGAACTGAGACGCGTAACGATACCGCGGCAAGGCTATTCACGGTTCGTTACTACCTAGAGGCTTCTCAGTTTAGGAGGCGGGATGCTATTTATTACGAATCGATTTCCCAAACAAAATATAGAAACTGAAATTGGCCGTATTTTTGACTTTGATCTTGAAAATAATGCGTCGAGTAATTCGGTGTTTTTCTGTGAGCGTACGGGCAAAAAAGAATACACTGAGATTGGCAGTATTGATTTTTTAACGCGTCTTAAAGAATCCAAATATCGTCAGGTTCTTATCTACATTCATGGTTTTTCTAATCTCCCCGAAGATGTTTTTGCTGGTGCACAGGAGTTCCGTGATCTGTGCGAGAAGCAAAAAAAGAAAGAAGTTTTGGTCATTCCGTTGATCTGGCCTTGTGATAATGATCTTGGCGTTGTTCAGGATTATTGGGATGACCAGAAAGCGGCTGATCAAAGTGGCTTTCCTTTTGCCCGCGTACTAGAGAAGTTCTTAGCATGGCGTAATGATGAAAAGCTAAACCCTAGTGATAACCCTTGCCTCAAACGCATTAACGTTTTGGCACACTCTATGGGTAACCGAGTCCTTCGCGAAACCCTATCGGTATGGAAGAAGTATGACCTTCCCCAAGGTGTGCCGCTCATTTTTAGAAATACCTTTTTAGTGGCAGCGGATGTGGTTAATGAAACACTACACGAAGGTGAAAAAGGCGAGGTGATTTGCCATGCTTCGCGTAATGTTATTGTTTATCACGCCTCTGATGACCTCGCGTTACGTGCCAGTAAAATATCTAACTTAAAAAACAAAATAGCTTCACGAAGGTTAGGGCATACCGGCCCCGAAAAAATTGATGAAACTCCGCAAAATGTCTATTCGGTAGATTGTGACGATGTCAACAACAGTTACGATAGACCTAAAGGCCACTCGTACTTTAGATCAGGCAGTAACAAAGGCTCACCGGGTAAAGTGTTCAAGCACATATTTGCGTGCTTGTTATCAGGGCGGGTGTTTCCTGATGATGAAGATCGCCGCACATCGATTATAAATTCAAAGAAAAAAAGCTGACTTTAATTCGCACCTTCTAAAGGAGAATAGAAGTGGATACGGGTCTGATAACAGTTGTACCTTTTTCGACACCAGAGCGTTTTAGTGAGTTAAAAGTGGCGTTAGATACCTTGCCATATAATATCAATGTTATATGGCCAGAGGATTGGGCGCGCTTAACTCAAGCAGAGCTGGGCAGTGCGCTTGTGGTATTCATTTCTGAAGAGCAGGCATCAAATCTTGAGTTATGCCAGTATTTTGATGAACTGGGAGGCCTTCCTAAATTATGTATTTTGGATGGCATTAGTGGCTTTAAACAGCGACGTATTATTGATCGCTGCCATGATGTGATGACATGGCCATGTAGCGCCGAAGAGATTAGTTATCGCTTTTGCCGGATGCTGGAAAACAACACTCAATCTGTAGGGGAGAAGTCTCTGGATGCCGAGCTTAAACAAGCTTTTATTCAGATGAACTTTATTGGTGAGTCTCCGGTTTTTTCACAAGCACTCTCGCGTATTCAAAAGGCTGCTAAGTATGATGTGTCTGTTTTGTTAATGGGTGAAACAGGCACAGGTAAAGAGCTAGCTGCCCGTGCTATACATTATATGGGAGGGCGTAATGCACAGCCTTTTATCCCAGTTAATTGTGGTGCATTGCCAGAAGAGATCTTTGAAAATGAGTTGTTTGGCCATTCACAGGGCGCTTATACGGATGCTAAAAAGAACCAGTTAGGGTTGGTCGCTCAGGCAGAAGGAGGGACGCTGTTCTTAGATGAGATCGACTCACTGTCTTTAAAATCTCAAGTAGCGTTGTTGCGTTTTTTACAAGATCATCAATATAGACCATTAGGCTCACAAGGTTATGTGAAAGCTAATGTGCGCTTGCTTGCAGCAACCAATGCCGATTTGGCTGAATTGGCACAAGCCGGTACTTTTAGGGAAGATCTATTTTATCGTCTCAATATTATGCAAGTCACCATGCCAGCTTTACGTGAACGTACTGATGATCTTCCTCTTTTAACGGACCACCTCATAAAGCGTTTTATGCTAGAACACGGCGGTGAAGATAAGCATTTATCTGCGGGTTGTTATGCATGGATGCGTCAGTATTTGTGGCCAGGTAATGTGCGTGAGTTGGAGAATGTTTTACTGCGAGCCTTTCTTGAAACAGAAGGTTCAGCAATTTTGTTATCGCCACCCGCACAATGGATTGAGGAAAATGAAAGCATTAATATTTCCGGTGTTAATTGGGATGTGGATTACAACCAAGCTAAAAGCCTTGTTGTCGGCGCGTTCGAAAAAAATTACTTAATGCATGTACTTTCAAAAGCCGATGGCAATGTCTCACGAGCCGCTAGGCTTGCCGGTAAAGAGCGGCGCTCGTTAGGTAAGTTAATCAAAAAGCATGGTCTCAGGTAGTTTTCTGCTCCTTCATTTTTTTATCTAGCGTTTATTTATCCCTAAGCATGGCGATATACCTCTCTGGGTTAAAAACAACCCACCTACACACGCTGTAACCCATGGCGTTATAAAACAACCCCACTTCATACAAACATATGTATTAACTAAAGAATTCTTCAACCGTTAAATGCTAGCGCTTATCGCGCATAAGTTAACCGGGTTCCTTTTGCCCCACCTAAAACAACTGGTAATTATTAATTCATTAAAAATCAATACTTTATGTTTTGGTATGTATCTTGAATTGATTAAAAGAGTATCAACCTTGCTGTAACGAATATGAGTAGGCAGGCATGCAAAACAACCACAGTGATGAGATCGAAATAATGCGCATCGCCAGTGAAATTAGACGCTACCTGGGTAATCACCCACAAGGGGTAGACACGATTGATGGCATTACAAAGTGGTGGTTGCCACAGCAGCGTATTGAAGAGTCATCTCTGTTAGTACAACAAGCGTTGGACTATCTGGTTTCAGAATCTCGTATAGAGCGCATAACTAGCTTAGACGGTAAGTACTTGTATTTTGACTCAAATTCAGTACATGGCGAGCAAAAACATTAATGCAATCAAAGGTAGAGGAGTAAGGACATGCCAGTTTCTCTCACATACCCCGGTGTTTATATTGAAGAGATCCCTAGCGGTGTGCGCACTATTGCGGGAGTCGCAACATCGATTACTGCCTTTGTTGGCTATACAAGTAAAGGCCCGCTAGATAAGGCTACGTTTATTAGTAGTTTTTCCGATTTTGAACGAAACCACGGTGGCTTACATCGAGATAGCCCACTCTCTTATGCGGTTCGGCAATTTTTTTCTAACGGTGGGAGTCAGGCTTATGTGGTGCGTGTTGCTTCAGGGCAAGCGGCCGCACGCTGGCAAATGAATGATGGCGCAGGCCCAGTGTTGGATGTTGTCGCATCGAGCTCTGGCGCGTGGGGTAATGATCTACGAATGAGTGTTGAGCATATCGGTACACGTAATCCTGATGCTGATTTTAATTTAGTGGTATCTCAAGTTGTGCTTTCAGGGGGCGTGCCTCAAACGGTAGTACTTGAAACACACCGTAACCTTAATCTTAATCCCAACTCGCCCAATTACGCGGTGGCAACGGTGAATGCTGAGTCTGCGTCGATTCAAGTAACGCAATCACCGTTAGTCTTTGCTGCTTCGGGGGTTGCTGTTAGTCAGGCTATTACGTTTCCTTTGGTACTAACTAATAATCTATTGTCAGGGGCAGTGGATGGAAGCGAGGCATTCTCGCTAATACTTACATCCAATCATGCTGATATCGGTGCATTAATAACAGATGTTAACTCAGCCATTACAACAGCGGGGCTTGCTACAAGAATGGTGGCTGTTGAGTCTGGCCTTGATGGTGATGTAACCGGCAACGGCAGCTTACGGATAGGGTCTTTGGCGGTAAATGAGTCATCTTCAGTGGGTGTGGCCGTCGGTGATTCAGGAGGTTTAGCGTCGGTTATTGGCTTAGGTTTGGCCAGTGGCGGTCGTGAATTCACAGGTGATGCAGAGCATCGGCCGAACGTAGTTAGTGATCTGTTGCCGTTGAGTGTGGGCAATGATGGAAGTAAAGGCGGTGCACTTGAGCTTATCGGTAGCCCAGCGGCTAAAAGCGGGATATATGCATTGCTTGATGTTGACCTCTTTAACCTATTGTCGATTCCTGAAAGCCGAGACTTGCCACCGGTTCAGGCTGATCCATTAATCCAGGCAGGAATAAAGCTCTGCGAAGATGAGCGAGCTTTCTATATCGTTGACCCTCCAAGTGGCCAGATATTAACGAACATAGGTAGTTGGGCAAATGGTGTTTCTCAATCGCGCAATGCGGCGGTGTATTTCCCAGCTGTGCTGGTCTCTGATCCACTTGATAACTTTAGGGCGCGTGCTATGGCTCCTTCAGGTTCTGTGGCAGGCGTCTTTGCGCGAACCGATAGCACGCGAGGTATTTGGAAAGCACCCGCAGGAACGGATGCAACCATAAATGGCGTGGCGGCTATTAGTCCTACGATGAATGATATTGAAAATGGCCAGTTGAATATTCTGGGTGTGAATGCACTTAGAACATTTCCGACCTATGGGAAAGTGATTTGGGGATCACGAACGATGAAAGGTGCAGACGCGCAGGCTGATGAGTATAAGTATGTTCCAGTGCGCCGTTTAGTGCTGTTTTTAGAAGAGAGCTTATATCGCGGTACCCAATGGGTCGTGTTTGAGCCTAACGATGAGCCATTGTGGTCTCAAATTCGGCTGAACCTTGGTGCATTTATGCAGAACCTTTTCCGCCAAGGGGCTTTTCAGGGAATGACACCGCGGCAGGCTTACTTTGTTAAGTGCGATAAAGAAACCACCACTCAGAATGATATTGACCGAGGTATTGTCAATATAGTGGTCGGCTTTGCCCCACTGAAACCTGCTGAATTTGTCATTATTAAATTCCAGCAGATCGCTGGCGAACTTGAGGTTTGAAGGAGTAAATCATGGCTCAGTTTAGTGTTAATCCACAACGATTTGATCCCTACAAGAACTTCAAGTTTCGTGTGAGATGGGATGGCAAATATGTCGCAGGCATCAGCAAAGTAGGTGCGCTTAAGCGCACCAATGAACCGATCACTCATCGAGAAGGGGGAGACCCAAGCACCGAACGTAAGTCGCCGGGACAAACAAAATTTGAAGCAATCACGCTAGAGCGAGGCGTTACTCACGACAAAGAGTTTGAGCAGTGGGCCAATAAAGTATGGAACTTTGGCTCAGGTTTAGGCGCGGAGGTATCACTCAAAGATTTTCGTAAAGATATCGTTATCGAGATGTATAACGAAGCGGGGCAGTTGGCCATCGCGTACAAGGTGTTCCGTTGTTGGGTATCTGAGTACCAAGCCTTACCCGAACTGGATGCCAGCGGTAGCGCTGTTGCGATTCAGTCCTTGAAGTTAGAAAACGAAGGTTGGGAGCGTGACTATGATGTGTCTGAGCCTGTTGAACCTGAATTTACAGAGCCTGCAGCTGGGTAATGGCTGATGAAATCTCTAAACGCAGACGAGCTGCTTAATGTATGGGAGCAAGGGTTGAACCAGCCTTTGTTGCAACGTGCCTTAATGTTGTTGGCTGCTGCGTTTCCAGAAATAAAATCAGACAGTCTAGCAAAGTTGAGCATCGGGCAGCGCGACCTACTACTGATGCAGTTACGCGAGCGTTTGTTTGGGCAGTTACTGTTAAATAGGTCGGCATGCCCTGAATGCGATGAACAACTGGAGTGGCAAAATAACCTGTCTGACTTCATGGTTCCTAATGGTAAACACGCCAGTGATCAACACTTTGAGCTTGAGAAAGATGCGTATCAACTGCAGTTCCGCTTACCCAATAGTTTGGATATTGCGGCGGTTGTAAACAGCAAGAGTGCATTATCAACACAGCAGCAATTGTTATCTCATTGTGTATTAGAGGTGAAACGTGAAGGCTCTGATTATGAACCTGATCATTTACCGGAGACGATTGTTCAAGCTCTGATGGGGCGTATTGAGCAGTTAGATCCTCAAGCTGATATCCGCATTAATCTGGCATGCCCTGAGTGCTCTCATGAATGGACGGTATTGTTTGATATTGCCTGCTTTCTCTGGGAAGAGGTTAACGGCTGGGCTGAGCGTACGCTGCAAACCGTTTATAAATTGGCGGTGGGATATGGCTGGAGTGAGCAAGAGATCTTGAGTCTTAGTCCTGTTCGCCGGCAACTCTATCTAGGGATGATGGGGGCATAATGGATTTTATTCAAAGCTTAATGACGCGCAACCAAACCGATAATGCTCAGACACATACGCTGTCTGGTAATAGGCTTATCGTGCAACCGCGACAGCCATTAAGGTTTGAAGAAAAAAGCTTAAAAGAAACTGCTCAGGTGCCTGTACAAGAGCATGACTCGCCACATATAAGGAGTGAGTTATCCGCAAACATGCGGCCACAAGAGCAAAGCAGCCTTGAGCCAAATAAAACAGTCCCTGTACATAATCTCTCTAGTCTAGAAACAATTAAAAAAATCCCTGAGCTTAATTTATACAGTGCTGATGTTAAGACTAACTCTTTGGAGAAAAACCAAGAGCCGCTTTTTAATAACTCAATTGAATCTTCTTTTTCTAAAGGTTCGTTTGATGGGCCATTTTCTGCACCATTTATTCGCAATAATGGAAAAACAAAACCAGTATCGCAAGAGAAACCATTATCAGAAGAGAAGCAGCCGCCGCTGATCGTTGATCATGCTCTTAATCAACGTATTCAAACCGTCCTTCAGAGCTTAAGTACAAACACACATACCGTCACAAATATAAGTACGGACGATCAATTACCTCTACGTGAGCCAGTTAAGCTTGCTAGCCAGCCAGCTAGTTCTGTATTGGGCAAGCCTGATGTTAAACGGCAAGCACTCAGCGAGCAGAATATATCGACTGGAGAATTACAAACACCAGACTGGTTGGCAGAGCTGCGCTCTGGGTTACAGCAGCGCTGGCAGGCACAGAATCAAGTTGCAAATGTTGAACCGGTGATCAATGTCACCATTGGGCGTGTTGACGTACGTGCCGTAACAGAGAGTACAGCCCCACAGGTTAATACGAGTAAAAAGCCAGTGAGTACCATGACACTGGAAAGTTATTTAGAGCAGCGTGATCGCCGGAGGCAGGGATGAGTAGCCCCGCCGCATTAGCCACTGTCACTGCAACGCTAAAAAGCTTGTTGCATGGGCTCGTTGATAATGAAGCTAAAATCACGACGCAGCCTCCTAGCAAAGCGCGTAGCGGTGATGACGAACAGATCAATGTTTTTCTGTACGGCACACACGTTAACACTGCTTTCAATAATGCACCACTTCCCGGTACGAGCCGAAATGGAGAGAGTGCGTATCCGCCAATGCCATTAACACTGAAGTATCTTATAACTGCTTACGGTGCTAATGATGATGATATTTCTGGCCAGCAGTTAATGGGGCAGTTAATGAGTCTTTTACATGATCATCCAATTTTAGGCCCGACAGATATCATTGGCATCATGCCGGACTCGAACCTACACCATCAGACAGAGCGCATTCGCATTACCGCTGATGGCTTGTCACTAGATGAGATGTCTAAATTATGGGCAAGCTTTCAGTCGGCAGAATATAGGTTGTCGGTAGGATATGAGGTGTCGTTAGTGCTGATCGAAAGTGCGCGCCCATCCTCAACACCTTTACCGGTACTCATCCGTGGAGAAGCTGATAAAGGTGTCATCGCTCAGCCTAGTCTTATTCCACCGTATCCAGCTATTACAGAAATAGAGTTGCTTAGTCAGAACGAAAGCGCTGTGTTGGGGGACGGGTTACTACTGAAAGGGCACAACTTGGTTGGCGCCAGTATTGTGCGCTTTAATCACCAGAACCTTGCCAACCCTATTGAGATAGCGGCTCTAGCGGGTGGAACCAACACACAATTGCGTGTTGATATTCCTAATGCTCCTGCAGGTTGGCAGGTAGGGGTTTATGCAGTCGAGGCTGTTATTAATAAGGTGGGTGGGCAGAGTGTAACGAATATATACCCACTGACGATTGCACCTCAGATATTGTCAATTGCTCCCCCTAACCCCGTAGCGCGTAATAGTGTGGGTGCGGTGGCATTAACATTGATTTGTAGCCCGAATATCTTGCCACAACAGCGTGCAAGCTTACTATTAGGTGATAAAGAAGTGCTCTCGCAAGCACACTCAGCCTCGACCAATACATTGAACTTTATCATTGAAAGTGCAGCGCTGGGTACTCGTCATGTTCGCTTACGTATCGATGGTATCGATAGCTTATTGGTCAATAAAAGTGAAACGCCTCCTGTTTTTGACGCTGCAATGGAGGTGGTTATCGTATGAAACAACATCCGGACTGGGTCAGCACCAATGAGCAATATCTATCAGCCATGTTGATATGGTTGCGCTTGGTATTACAGCAAGTCATACATAAAACTGAACCTGAAATTGAGCCCCAAATTCAATCATGGGGTTCTTGGTTTAGCCGCAGAAAAGCGACACAAACAACGGTTCGTCATGATCATGCACCCAAAGATGAAGAGGTAGATAAGGCCCGTAAAGCTATGGAGGCGCTGGAAGAAAACGACCCTCCTCCTGCCATGGTGTTGTTATCACAAGCCCTTGGTTTGTCGAGGTTTGATACTCAGGTGCTCGCGCTATGCACGGCGATGGAACTCGACACCCGCATTGGTGAATTGTGCGCTAAAGCACAGAACGACCGCAACAAAACTCACCCGACATTTGCCTTAGCATTTACGCTTTTTGATGACCCAGATTGGAATGTATTAACCCCTCAAGCGCCGTTGCGGTATTGGCGGTTACTGGAAATTAACCAACCAGGTACACAGCCTTTAACGACCGCAGCATTAGGCGCTGACGAGCGTATTGTTAATTATATTAAAGGGCTAAGCTATCTTGATGACCGCTTGTCTCCTTTGTTGGACTCAATGGATTCTCAGTTGAATGCAGACTACGCGTTACCCCTTTCTCAACAGCAACAAGTCGATAAGGTGGTTGCTGTATTGCAAGCAAGTTTTGGCAGCCAAAAAATACCTGTTATTGAGTTGTTAGGGCATGACTCTGCCAGTAAACGCTTAGTGGCTGAGAGTGTCTCATCTGCTCTAGATGTGAATCTCTTTTCTATTAATTTGCAATCACTCCCCAGTAATAATGGTGATTTTGAAACCTTTAGGCGCCTTTGGGAGAGAGAGTCTTATTTAATGCCGCTTGCTTTATATCTCTATGTGTCTAATAGCAGTGATTCTGAAAAGCATTTACTTCAACGTTTTTTGGAACATAACAAAGGGATTACTTTTGTCAGTATTGAGGGAAGTAGGGGGGTAGGGTTTGAACGGCACGTCTCAATTGATATCAGTAAGCCAACGGCCCAAGAACAGCAGCAACTGTGGAGTAATGCATTGCAGCAATCTAACAGCGGGCATTCTCAACGTTTGGCAGAGCAGTTCTCTTTTTCACAGCATGATATTTACTCTTTGGCACATACCGCTTTGCAACGATGTAAAGAGAGTGAAACCGCTTTAAATGGCGAACTATGGGGCGTCTGTCGTGTTTCTGCTCGTGCCGGTATGGAAAAGTTAGCACAACGAATTGATAGTAAAGCTACCTGGAATCAATTGGTCTTGCCGCAGGAGCAAACAGAGTTGCTTCGGCAAATTGTGGGGCAAGTGGCGTATCGCAATCATGTTTATGAAGGGTGGGGTTTTCGTGAGCAAATGAATCGTGGCTTAGGCATTAATGCTTTATTTGTCGGCGAAAGCGGAACCGGGAAAACCATGGCCGCTGAAGTGATAGCAAATGAGCTTGAGCTTGATCTGTATCGGGTTGATCTCTCGTCGGTAGTGAGCAAGTACATTGGAGAAACGGAAAAGAATCTTCGCAAGTTGTTTGATGCGGCAGAAGATAGCGGTGCCATTTTATTTGTTGATGAAGCTGACGCACTGTTTGGTAAGCGTACTGAGGTAAAAGATAGTCATGACCGTTATGCCAATATTGAAATCAATTACCTTCTACAGCGTATGGAGTCCTATCGAGGTCTCGCTATTCTCGCAAGCAATATGCGAAGTGCATTGGATAAAGCGTTTGTAAGGCGCTTGCGTTTTATTGTCGATTTTCCATTTCCCGCTATTGAGCAACGCGCAGACATATGGAAGAGGGTGTTTCCAGCACAAACTCCCATTGATGGAACACTCGATTATCAGCATCTTGCTAAATTGAGCCTGACGGGTGGGAATATACATAACGTAGCCATTAATGCTGCATTTTTAGCCGCTCAACAAAACACTCAAATCAGTATGCCACTAGTTCTGAGTGCCGCACGCAGTGAATACAAAAAACTGGAACGCCCTGCTAAAGAGTCAGATTTTTGGTGGGATGAACCGGAAGGGACGGTCGCATGAGTATTAATTTGCATATCGAGACGCTGGTGTTGAATGGAATTGATGTTCAGGCGCACCAGACACAAGCGCTCAATACCGCCTTGGTGCTTGCACTGAAGGCCAAACTACAGGAGCAGCGAGTGTCTCAAAGGAGCGCAACAACATTACTGCCCTTCATATCCAACCCATATGTTAAAACCCATCCTATTTTCATTAACAGCAGCCAAAGTGCCAGAGATGTTGGTGAAAAAATTGGTAATGCGGTGTATTGGGGGATCAGACAATGACAATGTTATATGTGCCTCAAATTAAAAAAATTGATCGATCAACGGCGTTATTATCAAGACATATTTTGCAACGTAAGTGCGCTTGTGGTCAGCATAAGAGCGTGAGCAGCCCATGCGAAGCATGTAGCAAAAAAAATGCCCAAGCTAATGAGGTTCCTGCTTCGGTATACGATGAGCTGCAATTAGCTGGACAGCCGTTAGATTCTACAACGCGCTCTTTTATGGAGCAGCACCTAACACAAGCATTAGTGAATGCGCCGATAAGCTCAACTCAAAGAGGCGTTGCTGCAAGTAGTCTGAGCCTAGGTGCAGTGGATAGTCTTTATGAAAGAGAAGCCGATCAAGTGGCAGATGCTTTACCTTCAAGCCCTCTTCATTTTTCATCAGTACGTGAGCAAATAAAACCATACACACAACTAGATCTTTCTAGCGTGCGCATTCATACCGGTTCTAAAGCCGCTGAATCAAGCAATGCTATTAATGCTCGAGCTTACACCGTTGGTAGTGATGTAGTTTTTGGTGCTAATCAGTATTCGCCTAATACACTCTCCGGTCGTCACTTGTTAGCGCATGAGTTAACACATGTAGTCCAGCAATCGGCTAATGGTCAGGTATCCCGGGTTATTCAGCGGGCTGGATGTGCAGGGCGAAATGGTCGCAATTGTAATGGCGCTAGATGCACCACGCCTGCCGGCCGTAGAGGCATGTGCCAATGGGGTGGTATGAAATTTGGCTGTAATTGTAGGGATCAGTCCGGTGATGCACCCACTCCTGTGAATTTGCCTTATTGGATAAGCGTGTTATTGGGCGCTGCGGCTACAGCAGCGGTAATTGCTTGTTTTGCTTCAGGCGCATGTGAGTTTGGGCTGATTGTTGGTGGCTTAGGAACAGCCGCTGCTGCCGCTGTTATTGCGCTACTCAACGCGGCAGGAGTTAGAGATAGTGGTGAAGGTTCGGCTTAATGAATCAACTTAAGATTGGGAAAAGCTAATGAGTCACGAGCGCATGGACAAAACAAGTAATACGCAGCACCAAGCAGCGCCTCGTTTATTACAACGTAAGTGTGCATGTGGCCAGCATAGTCCAAAAGGTGAGTGTGAAGCGTGCGCTAAGAAAAAATATGCAGTGCAAAGGAAGCTTGTAGTCGGTGCCAGTAATGACCCATTGGAGCAGGAGGCGGACCGGGTCGCGGATCAGGTTTTAACCATGCCACTGCCAACATCAACTGTTGGTTTTCCACGTATACAGAGGTTTTCATTATCGTCAGGTGAGCCGTCAGGTGTGGCGCCAGAGAGTGTAGATCGGGCGCTAGTGAGTCAGGGGCAACCTCTGAATAAAGACCTTCAGCAAGATATGGGGCAACGGTTTGGATATGACTTCTCGGGTGTGCGGGTGCATACCGGTAGTTTGGCTAATCAATCAGCACTGGAGTTGGGTGCTCAAGCCTATACGGTTAAACAGGATATTGTGTTTGCTGCGGGGCGGTTCGCTCCACATACCTCTACAGGGCGACGCCTGCTTGCCCATGAAATGACGCATGTTGTACAGCAGGGGCAGTCGCAACAGAATAGAGCACCGTTAATGCCAATTTCTTCTTTAGATAAAGGCGTTATCAGATTAAAACGTGATCCGGATGTTGCTCAGAAAGGATATTACACATTCAAATTATTAGCAGGAGGAAAAAAAGAGATAGCCGTTCAATTCTACTATCCGGGAAGTGGAAATAAGGTCAAAGTTAAAATGGCTTCATTGCGTAAACCCAAGGTTGTTGAGGATGAATATATTTTGAGTAACCCCGGAAAATTCTCCCCATCGATTAACTACGAAGATGGGGTAACGACGTTTTTTGATTTGACTGGGAATGACCAAAAAAACGTTGAAGCTCATGTGACCATGGATGCGCTTTATAGTGTTGATTTTTTAACTGCGGACTCTAATCCTGCAGATCCTAAGTACCAACGGCACGAGATTACGAATACATTTGCGGTGATGAGTTGGGAAGGTGTTAAAAAAGTTATCAATATTAGTGAAGGTGAGAATCAGCAAGCTTGGGTTATGAGGCCACACCCTCACCCTAACGTGCATTTCATGTATTACAACACCGTGACTCGAGAGGCATTTATACCCTCAGTATTGACCTCAAACAGTAAGTTTAAAGGTGTACGTTCCGGCAAGAATGCTATTAAGAAAAAAGATGTAACGGTTTTGGATTGGGGGGATAGCTGGAACGGGTTCAACGTAGCAGGGGGCATTTTGACATGGGGACAAATTGATGCATCCAGTGTTGAGGGGATGGTCAAATCGATAGAAAGCGAATTAGAAGTGGGTAGTTGTATGGGCTCATTAACCATTATAGGACATGGCTCTCCAGGTAGTATTTCAGTTGGAGACGGTACTGGAAGCGTTGCAGGTAAACATATCAGAGGAGGTGCCCTGGACTCTACATCGGATATTTATGATGCGGGAATGGCAAAACTCCTGGCTAGGTTGACCCCTAGATTTTGTGGTGACGGAAAAGCGGTTTTACGAGGTTGTAATGTTGGAGATGGGAAGCTTGGAGAAAGTTTTAGCCAGTTACTTGCCAATCTTTGGCGGGTCAATGTTAAGGCGCATATAGGAACGGTTAGAGGTGGTGGTTATTGGACTACAGGTAAATGGCAAAGATCATCTCCTGCTGATAAAACGCAAGAGGATTAACGTCGAGAGTGGTTATGTGGTGAGTTTTAATAGTCAGTCGTTCGCATAGAAAATATAAGGATTGATAACAGTTAGCGGTTAGGAGGCATATGATGAATAAGTCAGCTAAAACCTACACCTATCGTGGCGGCCAGAAGGTCGCACTGGAAAAAAGTCCAGACCAAATGGTCGTTAGAGCACTGTCTGCAGGTTTGGATGATGGCGCTATTGCATCATCAGAGCAGGTTTCATCTGCATCAACACGTGTTAATACGAGCGGTGCGGAGCTTGATGCTTTGATGTCACGTAGTCGTATTGTTGCGCCAACCCACCACGCATATTACGAGTCTGATTCGGGCGCTGAGTTTTTAATCACGGACCGCATTTTCGTTACTTTCAAACAAGCACTCTCAGATCAACAAATTGATGATTTTGCTGGCCGTTACGGTTTGGTAAAAACGGCTAGTTATAGCGATCGTGATTACCTGTTTCAGTTAACCAACCATACGGGGATGAATCCGGTTAAGTTGGTTGTGAAACTGACAGAAGAAGAGCCCTTACTTGAAGCCGCTGAGCATGACTTAAATCAGCGAATGAATGCTGAACAATTTTCTCTTCCGACCGACCCCGATTATGCCAGACAGTGGCATTTACATACGCATTTGAATAACGCGGATTTTGATGCGCGTTCTAGTGTTTTATGCGAGAACTCCTGGGGGCTGCTCGATGGATTTGGCAGTGACGAGGTTGTCATTGCTGTATCCGATGATGGTTGCAAGCTGGATCACCACGACTTTGATTCTCCTGATAAGTTTGCATCATGGGGCTATTTTCGTGGATCGCGTTTGGTCACTGCTGTGGATATTGATGCAGACCCTCAACAGATGTACAAAGCCGGGTCTAATCATGGGACATCATGCTGTGGTGTTATCGGTGGTGAGATTGATTCGGTACTTACGGTAGGGGCTGCAGCGAGTTGCCAACTGTTACCGATTCAATGGGAGTCTTCAGGGCCCTCTCTGTTTATAAGTGATTCAAAATTGCTGACAACGCTTAATTATATTGCTGATAAAGCCGATGTGATGTCCAACTCATGGGGCGGTGTGCCGACCAGTGTTTGGGCTTTGCCGGTTATAAATCGGATTAAAGCATTGGCATTAACGGGCGGACGGCGTGGCAAGGGCATTGTATTTCTCTGGGCCGCAGGCAATGAAAACTGTTTGATTAATCATACTGCGAGTCAACCCGTTCCTTATGATCATGGTGTTGAAGTGCAAGGTGGTGCGCTTGTTTGGGTGGGGGTAAGAACCACACGCGTGTTTCGCAATAATTTAGTGGGTATTGCGGGTGTGATGCATATTGCTGCACTGGCGAGTACAGCCAGGCGTAGCCATTACTCAAATTATGGCCCAGGTATTGGTGTGTGCGCACCTTCCAGTAATAGCCATGCCTATTACCGTATGACAGTGAGGGGCTTAGGCATTACCACTACAACAGGTGAGTCAGGCGGTGTAACCCATAGTTTTGGCGGCACATCCAGTGCAACGCCTCTCGTTGCCGGTATCGCTGGTTTGGCAATTTCTGCAAACCCCAGTTTAAGTGCGCTTGAGGTTATTTCCATACTCAAGCAGACAGCGTCTAAAGATCTTGATTTTAGTGGTTATCCACGCACGCCACCGGCTAACTTTGACATGAATACTGATTGGGATGTGTCACCTGTCTCTCCTTTTGATGCCGGTACTTTCATTGATACAGGAGAGCCCGAGGGTAGCTGGAGCCCATGGTTTGGGCATGGGCGTGTGGATGCCAATGCCGTTGTCGCTGAGGCGTTAAGCCGTAATCAACCAGTGGGAGATAAAACCTTCCAAGGTGACTCTACTCCGGACCGAAGTATTCCCGATAATAACGAGAGAGGCATAAAGGATAAAATTGTCTGTGCACGTGAATTTTCATTGGCATCTATCAAGGTCAACGTTGATATAAGCCATACCTATATCGGTGACTTACGCGTCTCCCTAATATCACCCTCAGGCTCGGTTGTACCGTTACATGATCGTACCGGTGGTAGTGGCAATGACCTTCATGTTGAGTTTGATAACACCTCGGCTCCTGGATTATTGGCGTTAATAGGGGAGTCGGTTAAAGGGGAGTGGGCATTGCATGTTCAGGATCTGGCGCTGGTGGACCGTGGTCGATTAAAAGCGTGGTCGTTGGAGGTTAAAGGGCAAGCAGACACCTCAATTGTAGTTGAAGAGAGCCCGGGCGTGATTATTCCCGATAATGTCCAAGGTGGTATTGAGCGCTCTTTAGCTGTTTCTAAAACCGGGCGTCTGGATAGCATCGAAGTTTCACTGGATATCACGCATACCTATGTGGGTGATTTAAAAGTGGAGTTGACCTCCCCGAGCGCTACTTCTGTGTTGCTGCACAACCGTACCGGCGGCTCTGCCAATAATGTGATTAAAATTTATAGCTTATCAAATGCCTCTGCGCTGCAGGTTTTCCAAGGTGAAGCGGTTAAGGGTGCTTGGAAGCTAAGAGTCTCGGATCATGCCGGTGTTGATCAGGGTAAGTTGAATCACTGGGCGTTAAGGATTGTATCAACCACATAGGAGTGATACCTGGATGACGACTTTTCCAAATTCTCCCCGCGTTATTAAAGGCGGCATTGTGTTGGTTGACCCTGCATCTGCGCGGGTACTTCGGGTTATTTCGCTGCAATACAACCCTGGAACACTGACGCGTACTTTTCAGGCGCAACGGATGGGAGATGGAGCCTCCCAATCTGAAGCGTTACGCCTTAAAGGCCCTGCGTCAGAAACACTGAAGTTGGAAGCAGAGATTGATGCTGCTGATCAGTTGGAATTTCCCGAGCAACATCAGTCCGTGGTTGAATTTGGTGTAGCGCCGCAATTGGCGCTCTTGGAAGCCTTGATAAACCCCGCTAGCGCTAGCTTGTTGGCGAATAAGGCATTAGCTAATGCTGGCACGTTGGAAATTGCCTCCATGGAGTCAGCGCTAACGCTGTTTGTGTGGGGAGCCAATCGAATAGTGCCAGTGCAAGTCACTGAGTTTTCAATTACTGAAGAGGCCTTTGACCCTTCTTTGAATCCGTTAAGGGCCAAAGTAAATCTTGGGTTACGTGTGCTAACGATTGATGATTTGGGCTTCGACCACAAAGGTGGTGGTTTATTTATGGCCTACCTTCAGTCGCGTGAGCAGTTAGCGAAGAAGGCCGCAACTTTTGGTTTTGATGCACTAGGGATAGGAGGCATACCATGATTGATCCTGTTAAAGCATTCATGCAAGCGAATGCGCTGAGCACCTCGGCATTTGCACCGGGGAGCCGTTATCACGGTTTGGATACCGCTCAATGGGCACAACCTGATGGTGAGCTGATTACCTATGTTCGGCGGCGCTTTATTCCACCACCAGAGAACTTTGCTACCTTGCAAGAGCATCAAATAGTTGAAGGCGACCGTTTAGATAATCTTGCGGCAAAATACTTGGGGGACCCTCAACAGTATTGGGGTATCTGTGATGCGAATGGTGCGATGCGCCCCGATGAACTGACAGAGACTTTGGGTAAACGTTTGCGTATCACCTTACCTGAAGGAGTACCGGGAGGCGCAGATGTCTAGTGCTGTGCATATGAGCCTGATGATTGGGCCTGTGGTGCCTATTCCTGTGCCCGCCATGATGATTAATGCGCTCGAAGAGGCAACGGTAACAAGCGCTGCTGATTCATCCAGTGGTTTTCAGTTACGTTTTAAGGTTCATAGTAAGTCAGAACTGAACACGATTTTTTTAATTGCGGTAGGGCAAAATACCAGTGTGGGTACACCACCATTGCGTGTAGTGCTGATTGTTACACTCAACGGTAGGCCGCGCCCTTTGTTTGATGGTGTTGTCACCAATGTTGAGGTGCAAGCCGGGCAAAATGGCCAGCCCGGTAGTATCACGGTGACCGGCGATGATTTAACGAAAGTAATGGGGCTAATCGATTTTAGTGGGCTTTCCTATCCTGCCATGCCTATTACCGCCCGAGTTGCACTGATCTGTGCTAAATATGCAGCCTTTGGCATTATTCCATTGCCCATCCCTGCATTGTTTCCCGATGTACCTATTCCGGTAGAGCGGATACCTGCGCATCAAGGCACCGATTTAGAATATTTACAGCAGTTAGCGAGTGAAGTGGGCTATGTGTTCTACATCGAACCTGGAGAAGCCCCGTTAACCAATATCGCCTATTTTGGCCCTGAAATAAAAATCGGGCCACCGCAGCCCGCACTTAACCATGATATGGATGCACACACGAATGTAGAATCACTGAGCTTTAGCTTTGATCCTACTAAAGGTGTTTTGCCGATAGTTTATATCCAAAACCAACTGACGCGTGCACCTATCCCTATTCCAGTCCCCAATATTAATCCACTGCAACCGCCGCTGGGCTTGTTACCTGCCCCCATTGCCAATATCAAAGTGATGAAAGACACCGCAAAAATGAACCCCATGCAAGCACTCTCTAAAGGGCTGGATGAGGCAAAAACATCACAAGATGCGGTGACAGGATCAGGGAGTTTAGATGTACTGCGCTATGGAAATATTCTTAAACCTCGCAAGCTCGTTGGCGTGCGAGGTGTGGGTGTTGCTTATGACGGGCTTTATTACGTAAGAAGTGTGACCAGTACACTTAAACGAGGTGAGTTCAAACAGAGCTTTAGTTTAACGCGTAATGGTTTGATCTCGATTACGCCGAGGGTGCCTGTATGAGTGAAACTTACTTTGGTAAATACCGGGGTGTGGTACTCAATAATATTGACCCTATGCAGCAAGGGCGCTTGCAAATACAGGTACCGGATGTGGCCGGTTTGGTGCCTACCAGTTGGGCGATGCCTTGTG
Organism: Neptunomonas japonica JAMM 1380; assembly: GCF_016592555.1. Taxonomy (NCBI): domain Bacteria; kingdom Pseudomonadati; phylum Pseudomonadota; class Gammaproteobacteria; order Oceanospirillales; family Oceanospirillaceae; genus Neptunomonas; species Neptunomonas japonica. Next base: position 1,605,022 of record NZ_AP014546.1, read on the forward strand.
TGCCAATGGCAGGAATTCAAAACGGTATGGTGGCGTTACCCATTATTGGTTCGGGTGTTTGGGTAGAGTTTGAGCAGGGAAACCCGGATTACCCTATCTGGGTGGGATGCTTTTGGGGCAGTACAGCCGAAATTCCTGCACTGGCACTGCTTACCCCTCCAACGACACCGGCAATTACATTTCAAACACCGCTGCAAAATGGCATGACGATATCGGATATGCCAGGGCCAACAGGCGGCATCATGTTGAAGAGCACAACGGGGGCCTCTCTTATTGTGAATGATACGGGTATTTATATTCAGAATGGCAAGGGGGCAGTGATTACGCTGGTCGGCCCCACTGTGACGATTAATAACGGCGCACTTACGGTGATTTGATATGCCAGGACCCCTATTGCATGTAGGCGCAACCGTGTTATGCGCTCACGGAGGTACGGCTACACCAGCAGTGCCGAATCCAAGAGTTACGGTAAGTGGCCAACCCACAGTTATCATGAGTTCACCTTATATGATTGCGGGTTGCCCATTTAATGTGTCAGGAAGCCCAGTACCATGCATCACGGGCCAATGGGTAATGGCAGCGACACGAGTACTCTCTAATGGACAACCGTTACTGCTTATGGATAGCCAGGCCATTTGTGTCCCCAATGGTACACCGCTGATGCCCGTATCAGCACAAACACGTGTGATAGGGAGCTAACAATGACTCAGCATGTTCACTTTCCCTTACAGTTTGATGGCCGTGGCCGAACCCGTGATGATGACGAGGCATTATGGATTCGAGGTTTAATCGAACAGGTTCTATTTACTGTGCCGGGTGAGCGAGTCATGCGACCGGATTTTGGTAGTGGCTTGCGAGAGTTAGTTTTTGCACCCAATAGCCCTGAGCTTGCCGCTACTACTCAGTTTTTGGTTCAAAGTGCGCTGCAGCAATGGATGGCTGATCTTATTACCGTTGAATTGGTCGAGATTGATGTGGCTGATTCGCGCTTATCTGTGAATATTCAGTATTCGATTCGTCGTACGGGTATGCGTTATCAGGAAAACTTCCAACAAGGAGGTGGCTAATGATTTACACCTGTTGTGAAGAGAAACGCCGTGCTGCCGTTGAAGCTCATGCAACACTCAATGGTATTGATTGGCTGGAGGTTTTGGATCTTGATGCCCCGGTCGGCAGCCCGCGCCAGCAGACGTTAATGCTACGGCTGTTAAAACCTGTTCCTTCTGGGTTAAGCGTTGACAATATCCGCATTGAGGGTGGAGAACGTATTCGCCATATTACGGTGGAGTGGATCGCTATTGCGAGTGAATCGCCTGCAATGCCGGATATTTCACTGGTTGAGCAGGCATTCTTTACAGCGCTTCCTGACGCTGATCAGCTGCTCTTAATACGCACAGGAAGCAGCGGTGATTTTTCGGGTTATCAACTGACTTTGATTAAAAGCAGTGTTAGCGATGAGCCGTTAAACGGTTTTGATCCGCGCTTATCGACGATCAATTTCACATTTAAAGTTGAGTGCCCTAGCGATTTTGATTGTGCAGACAAAAGTGATTGTTCTGAGAACCTAACTAATGCACCTGATATTAACTATTTAGCGCGTGATTTTTCTAGCATACGCCGTCTTGTCATTGACCGGCTGAGCCGCCAGATGCAGGGGTGGCGTGATCGCAGCCCGGCAGATATGGCAAGCACGATGGCAGAACTCATCGCCTATGTGGGGGATTTCCAACATTATCATCTGGATGCTATCAGCACCGAAGCATACCTGCACACAGCACGTCGGCGTACGAGCATCAGAAGACATGCACTGCTGGTGGATTATCATATGCATGAGGGGTGTAATGCTCGAACATGGTTACATTTGCATGTTGATGAGGGGGCAGCTTTTGCGTTGCCCGCAGATATCCGCTTCTATACACATGTGCCTAGTGTGCCGGTCCGGATGTTGTCGGGTTCCCCTGAGGAACGTCTGGCATTACAGGCTGGCCCATTAGTGTTTGAACCTATGCATTCTTTGACGCTTAGGCCAGAACATAATGAGTTTGAGTTCTATACGTGGGGAGATGCTAGTTGTTGTTTGCCGGTAGGTGCAGTGCAAGCAACACTTCGAGGCCATTGGCCTGATTTAGAAGTGGGAAGTGTGCTGATCTTTCGGGAAATGATGGGGGCACAAAGTGGTGTGGTTGAGGATGCCAATCCACAGAATCGTCACGCAGTGCGGCTACGCTATGTTAACGTTTTTGAGGGGGGAGTTCCCCTTACTGACCCTTTAGACGGTACGCCTATTACTGAAATACATTGGTATAACGGTGATGCGATGCCATTTCCACTGTGCTTATCTGCACAAAGCGATGAGGCGCATGGTGAAGTATTACTTGATAATGTTAGTTTGGCGTTTGGTAACAATGTTTTAGTAGATCATGGCGTTAGTATAACGGATAGCCCTACTGAGCCAGTACCAGCCTCTCGCTTACATTACCCCTCTAAAAAACAGGGTGGCTGTAATGATCAAAAACCACAACCTCTCCCCGTACGTTTTCAACCGTATTTAGCTAGAGCTCCAGTGACTTACCAGGGTCATAGTTTAAAAACCTATTCTGAACTCGGTGTAGGGCATAGTGAGTGGGTGCTGTTTGATTCACAGGCTAGTGCGCATTCTGTATTTGAATGGCGCACGCAGGATGCATTACCGGTTGCCACACTGACAGATACAACGTCTAGCTGGCATGCGCGACGAGACTTGCTATCAAGCCGTGCAATCGATAACCATTTTGTCTTGGAAAGTGAAGATGATGGCACAGCTCACATACGTTTTGGTGATGATGTACATGGCCGGCGTCCGGATAGCGGAACCGTCTTCACAGCACATTATCGGATAGGTAATGGGCCGCAGGGTAATGTGGGGGCGGGCAGTATTGTGCATCTGGTCAGCAGTGAGGGCCGTATCAACAGTGTGACAAACTTCTTACCCGCACGTGGCGGTCGGGCCCCTGAAAGTCGTCATGAGGTTAAGCGTCATGCTCCCTATGCATTTCGTACACAGGAAAGGGCAGTTACTCCCGCAGACTATTCAGAGGTTGTCGAACGGCTTGAGGGTGTTCAAAGAGCTAGCAGCAGGCTGCGTTGGACGGGTAGTTGGCATACGGTGTTCGCAACGGTTGATAGAAACAAAGGATTGTCTGTTAAAGAGGGTAGTTTCGATGCCACAGTCGTTGAGCATTTAGATAGATATCGTATGGCTGTCCACGATGTACACGTTAATGACCCTGTGCATGTGTCACTTGAAATCGACATCTTGGTGTGTGTGAACCTTGATTATTTTCGCAGTAATGTTCGCCAGGTGCTGTTAGATGTGCTGAGTAGCTCAGTACGCAGCGACGGTACATTAGGTTTGTTTCATCCCGATAATTTCAGTTTTGGCCAAACTGTTTATCTCAGTACGATATATGCGGCAGCCCGCAGTGTTGCTGGTGTGGACTCTGTGCAAGTAACGCGATTTCAGCGCCAAAGTCAGCAAGACCTTAAACCACTAGCCGATGGTTATATGGATTTGGGGCAGTTGGAAATAGCGCGTCTGGATAATAATCCTAACTTCCCTGAGCACGGAGTGCTGCGACTAGCGTTGCACGGAGGAAAATGATGAGCGGACATAACAGTAATAAGTCTGATTGTGGTTGCTGCAGTGGTGTGAATGCAATAACGCCGCGCCGATTACATAATCCACCGGGGCTGCTGCAATTCACTTACCGGGTCGGCAGGCACAAGGACTTTTATGAGTCTATACAAGCCCGTTTATCAAGTGAAAAATATCCTGCATTGGCTGCGCTTACTACACGTGAGAGTAGTGATTTCACTATTGCTATCGCCGATGGGTTGGCGTGCTCATTGGACGTGTTGAGTTTTTATACTGAGCGTTTTGCACATGAACATTATTTAAGAACAGCAACCGAGCGTTTATCGGTAGGTGAGATGGCGCGACTTATTGGTTACCAATTGGCCCCTGGGGTTGCTGCTAGTACACATTTAGCATTTACGCTTCAAAGCGTGCCGGGTTTAGTCGCACCTGCGATTGACATTCCAATTGGCACTCGCGTGCAAAGCGTACCAGGGCAAGATGAACAAGCACAAACATTTGAGACCGTTTCGTTAGCCAGGGCCCGTGCTGAATGGAATGCAATAAATGTCCAACAGAATGAATTTAAAACACCTGTATTTGGCGATACTCAGCTGTGGTTAGAGGGAATTGATACAGGACTGATAGTGGGGGACTTAATTCTCATAGTGGGCGCTGAGCAGGAGCGAGATCCGCAGGGAGAGCGTTGGGATGTAAGAGTAATAACCGCGCTAGAGATCGACACAGCGCGTAGTTTGACAAGAGTGAGTTGGCAGCTAGGGCTTGGCCATTCGCGGCCTTTTGTATTACCCGCCCATGAAAGTGTTCAGATTTATACTTTTCGAACACGTGATGCGGCATTTGGTCATATTGCTCCAGACTGGCGAAGCTTGTCAGATGATAGTAAGGCTGACTACATTGGGCTGTTAGGTGCTGATGAGCTTAAGCGGCCAGAAGATACACAAGAGTGGCCAGACTTTAGCGTGCGCGCTCCTGTTTTTCCTGAGCGGCGTAGTGGCAGCGCTGAGTTATCTGAAACACTCATCGCAGCCACCGTCGATGACATTGTTCTCGCTGCTAATAGCGCCGCCCATGGTGCCGCCGCGATGGCTATGCATCGAGCCGCGACTGCAGGTACGGGTGTGGTGATGGCGGGTGGGAAAATTGCTGAGGGAGCCATGAGCATGGCACGTGAAAGTGCTGAAGGGCTCTCTGAGGTGGCGAATTTAGCCGTGAATGAGGTTACTCAACGTGCACGTACATTGATTCTTGCTCAGGGCCAGTCCTTACAAGCGCTACAAATCAATGGCAACGACTTGATAAAGGTATTCGCTCGGGATTTTTATCAGCAAGGTATTGCCGACAGCCTTGTGGGCTTACCTAATAAAGTTCATGAGCTTGCTGAGCAAGGTTTGATTCATCGCCTTGATATTGCAAAAGCCGTTTTAGATGATTTGATCAATACGTTGAGCAATGGGCAGGGGAGCTTTCCAGTAGCAGTACTGCCAGGCTTGGAGCAGGTATGGAAGGACGCTGTTGATGAGGCTGTTCAGGCTATAACTGATGTGAAGTCTGATTTAGACGGTAGTAATAATTGGTTCGAAAGCGCCGTCAATGCTTTAGATAATTTGGATGAAGGGTTGGCAGGAGCTACAGCAGCATTGCAGCAAGTGTCTTCTGAAGTTGGCAATATACCCTCAAGTGTAAATTTGAGCTCTACTGCATCTATTATGGGAGAAGTGGTTGACCAGATAAGAAGCTCAATAGGTGAGGAACTCACAAATGCAGATTTTTCGGACTTAGTTAACCTTTCTGGGATATTTACAGACGTGAGACTATGGACGGAAGGGTTGTTTGCTGCCGGGTCTGATATTGCCCAATTGATTAAAAAATTACAGGATGAAATCGCTAATTCTGCTGGCGTTATGTTTTCCAAATTAGGGCAAGATGTTGCCAAAATGGCACGCGAAGCACAGTCAGGTATCACTGATACAGCTGCGTTGCTTAATCCCGCGCAGGCATTAGTAGCATTAGGTGATGCTGCTTTAGAGATGAAAGAACTTACTCATTCTGCGGGAGTGGCTGCATTGGGTGCAGCGGCGGCCGCTGATGTTGCTGCGCTTGTCAGTACAGCCGTGACCATTGCGCGTAATTTGCCTGCTCCTTTCCCGCCTGCAACCCCTGAAAGTATTGCTGAAGTTGCACGCCATTTTGCAGCGGTTGGGGTTATGCGTGCAGGCGGCCCCCCCATCAGTGAATCTACTTCAGGCACTATGATGGCTCAAATAGAGTCGATTATGCCGACATCCTTGCAGGTGCCGCTTGAGTTGGTTGAGCAGCTGTTACCGATGGTTGAAGATGCTGAGGCGCTACTGAATGCGCCTCGACATGCTGCTGAGACTGCTTATCAAAGTATTGTTGTTGATGTAGATCGGGCTCTCGTAGGTAAAATTGTGGTCGCTTCTGGTCGGCGGGCCCCATTAGTTCGTACCCCTGATGAGATTGATCTGAGCCGTGTGCATGATTCGGTGGTCGCCGGTGGTTGGGCATTGTTGTCGGTGCCTAACTCCATTGAGCTGTATAAAATCAATAGCGCGGTGGCAGCGAGCCGCGCTGAATATTTAATGTCAGGGCAAACTACTCGGCTAGGGTTAAAAGGCGAGCTACCTGAGGGACGTTTACCCAGCGAATTTGAACATGCGGTTCGTAGTTTGAGCGTGCATGTAGATAGTGAAGAGCTACCGCTTGCACATGTTCCACTTGATTTCCCGGTTTATGGTGAGGCTATTGCCTTGGCCGGGCATGTCGAAGAGTTAACACCTGAACAACCACTCGCAATAAGTGGTAAACGTCAGCGGATTATAATGCAAAGAGGTATTGCGAACCTTGTACTGTACTGTGAGGACGGCACAGACCGGCCGTTAGTAGAAGGTGACAGCCTGATGCTAATGGCAGCGCCACTGCGTTTGAGCAGCGGTACCCCCAGTTATTTATCCCCCAGAAGTTTTGCACGGCTAATAGGCAGAAGAGGTATTAGATTTCAGCTGACGTTGAAAGACCGAGATGCATGTATCGGACAGGTGGAACTCAGTAGTGCAGATTTCATGTTGGATGCTGAGCGTGAAGACGACCCTGTTATCTCTGAAGTCGTCTTTTTAGTGGGCAACGATGATGCAGTGACTCATGATCGTGATCGTAGCTATTTAAAATTAACAAGTGCGACACAGCATGTTTACGCAAGAAATAGCACACGGATCAATGCCAACGTTGCTCCAGCCACTCATGGTGAGTCGGTTGAAGCTATCTTGGGCAGTGGTGATGGTGGCCGGGCTGATCAAAGCTTCGAGCTGAATCAGAAACCGCTGACCTATACCAGTGCCAACACGCCTAGCGGGCGCAGTTCAACATTAGAGCTGCGGGTAAATGATGTTCTGTGGTCAGAAGTGCCTATGTTACACGGCACTTCCCCAGATGCTCGCGTCTATGAGACGCTTCACAGTGATGATGCAGTTACAAAGATAAGCTTTGGTGATGGCAGTGAAGGCGCGCGTTTACCCAGTGGCGAGAGTAATGTTCGGGCTAGCTATCGTAAAGGTATTGGTACGGCGGGTAATGTTGATACAGCCCAACTTACTACCTTATTGTCACGTCCGCTTGGTGTAAGTGAAGTGGTTAACCCTGAAGCGGCTACCGGTGGCGAGAATGCTGAGTCATTAGTCCGAGCCAGAAGCAATGCCCCACTAACGGTACTTACACTTGAACGTGTTGTTTCAGAAGATGATTACGCCAATTTTTCTCGTGCTTTTGCTGGTATTGATAAGGCGCATGCTTTGTGGATTCCGGTGGGCCCGGCTCGGGGTATGTTTCTAACTATTGCAGGTATTGATGGCGCAGCTGTCCCAGAAAACAGTGATACATTTCGTAACTTACGTGATGCATTGGTTACGTACGGAGACCCTTTGGTACCGTTACGTATCGCTAACTATGTGCAGGTACGTTTTCGTTGCCGTTTGTCAATCAAAGTAGAGGCAGGGCATGAAGTAGAAAGGGTGCTTGATAGCGTTGATGCTGCTTTGCGTACCCATTTTGGTTTTGCTCAACGCACCCTTGGGCAAACAGTATCCGCTGATGAAGTAATCGCGGTTGCACAGGCTGTAATTGGAGTGGAAGGTGTGCACCTGACTCGCTTGAACCGCCTTTCAGCGGCTACATCTTCTGTTGAACCGCGTTTGTTTGCAACCTTGCCGGTCGCCTCCCTTATTGAGCAGCCTTCGCCTGGTGAAATGCTAACGATATCGGATGATATAGAGCTGGAGGTGCTGCCATGAGTTTTGATGCACAAAAACTATTTGAATTGTTGCCGGCTATTCACCGTATCCGTGATGCCGAACTGGCTAAGTCTCTTGGTCTTGAACGTGGCCCATTAGAAGAGTTAGTTGCTGTATTGGCCGAGCAAATTGATGTGGCAGAGGAGAGCCTAGACCAGCTTTACGATGACCTCTTTGTTGAGACGTGTGCTGACTGGATAGTGCCTTACATAGGAGACCTCATTGGATACCATAGTTTACATAACGTAGTCGCTAAGGTAGCAAGCCCACGAGCAGAAGTGGCACATACGATTGCATTACGACGGCGTAAAGGTACAGCGCTGGTACTTGAACAATTAGCACGGGATGTAACGGCGTGGGATGCGCGCGTGGTTGAATATTTTCAGCGTATTAATACCACGCAATATATGAATCATATAAGGCCGCATAATTTACAATCACCCGATCTTCGTAAAAGTGAAGCGCTTGAGTGGATTGGAACAGGATTTGAAACGGCTAACCGGACTATTAATGTTCGTCGTGTAGAGTCTCTTGGGCGCCATAATATACCGAATATTGGGTTGCATCTGTGGCGTATAAAAGCCTATCCACGTTCTCAAACGCCTGCTTATCGTGCTGGCCCGCATCGATACTTCATAAACCCGCTTGGTTATGACGCACCTCTATACAATCACCCGCAAGCAGAAGATGACATTAGTCATTTAGCTGAACCAGATAATGTTCCCCTGCCGTTATCTCGGCGGCGTATGCACCGGTATTTGGAACGCTATGTTGCCCAGCGCCCCAGTGTTGGCGAGCCGCTGGATAATCCAACGCCCAGTGTTGTGCTCAGAGTTGATGGTGTGATGATTGAACGAGATAAAATTCGAGTCTGTAACTTAAGCGACGAGGGTGCTACGTGGGCAAATATGCCACCATCCTCAGGAAATTATGCCATCGATCCTGCACTTGGCCGCGTAGCATTACCGGCGGATGTGAATGATCCTACCGATGTGCGTTTGACGTGGTATGAAGGTTTCAGCACGGATGTGGGCGGTGGCGAATATGAGCGAGGCGAAAGCTTGCCAACGCCTTTAGAGGGTACACAACTAGTACGCGTGCCGGATGACCACTCAACACTGGCCGCGGCGTTATTGGATATTAGTGGTGATGGTGTCATTGAGATTACTGATAACAGCCGTTATAGCGAGAGCTTAGAGATAAATGTGGTCGCAAATGGTCATGTGGAAATTCGTGCAATGAATAATCGTCGACCCGTGCTGGAGTTGGCTGGGATGATAATCCGTGGTGATAGTAATAGTAGTTGCACGTTAAATGGGTTGTTAATGAGTGGAGCGCCGATGGTGATTCCTGATGAGCTGGGGAATGCCCTTTCTCAGCTTCATATTTTGCATACTACATTAGTTCCAGGTATCGCATTAAACGCTAACGGCTCTCCACAGCACAGTGGTGAGGCGAGCATAGAGAGCGCGCTTACTGGGCTGAAAATACAAATTACTCGCTCGATTATCGGTGCCGTTAGAACGCATGCGCGTAGCCAGGTAGATGCTGAAGATAGTTTTATCGATGCGAATATGCCTGAAAATGTTGCTTTTGCTGCTGCTGATGGAGAAGCCTCGGGAGCTGAGTTATCACTTGTTGCCTGTACGGTGGTGGGCAAGGTGCATGCGAGTGAGTTTTCATTAGTATCAAATAGCATTTTATTTTCAGCACTGGCTAGCGGCGATAGTTGGATTAGTCCCGTTAGAGTGGTGCGTAAACAAGCGGGGTGTGTGCGCTTCTCTTGGCTGCCATTTAATTCGATTGTGCCTGCACGTTATCGTTGCCAACCTGATTCGCTACAGGCTGCGCAGAGTATCGTTCCGCATTTCACTTCTCTTCATTACGGTACGGCTGCTTATGGTCAGCTATCCAGCAGCACTGCAGATCAAATTGTGCGTGGTGCAGATGATGAAAGTGAAATGGGTGCATTTCATCATTTATATGCTTCTCAGCGTGAAACTAACTTGCATATTCGTTTGGCAGAATATTTGCGGGTAGGCATGAGCGCCGGAATTTTTTTACGAATCGTGAGGGAGTACAGATTATGACTTTCGATCTAAGCCGCATTCGTTTTGATGCCCGTAAGGATTTCTTGGGCGTCGTCATGCAGCAAGGCCGTGTCCAATTGGACTCTGATTGGAACGAGTGGGTCGCGCAATTGGCGCGCCGCCTACAGGCAGGCACGTTAGATACGTTCAATGGAAGCGTTGTTCCACGCACAACGCATGATGGTTTTCTTATTGAGGCAACGGGTGGCGCGCTGAGTATTGGCGCTGGGCGTATCTATGTTGATGGCTTATTAGCTGAAAATCATGGTGGTCCACCCCATGTTTGGAATGCACAACTGGCCGAACTGAACGGTACTGCAAGCGTTGATTTTACTCGTCAGCCTTATCGACGTGCCTATCCATCTGAGAGCTTTGATCGTGACCCATTACTAGGTGGCGGGCCTCATCTAGTGTATGTGGATGTGTGGCAGCGCGATGTGAGTGCATTGCAGCAGCCCGATCTCATTGAATCAGCTATAGGTGTGGATACAACAGGGCGCCGACAAACCGTATGGCAAGTCAAGGTGTTGGAAGATGTAGGCAATATTTCAAAAGATACCTTAGATGAAGATATTCGCGGTTGGCGTGAAGTAATAGCGCCTTCAGCTGGGCGCCTAACAACGACAATTAGTGCACCGCCAGTAGAGGAAGGTAATCCATGTTTGATAACTCCTGATGCCGGGTATAGAGGGTTAGAAAATCAACTCTATCGGGTTGAAGTGCATACAGGAGGGCCTTTGGGTGTCGCTACTTTTAAATGGTCTCGTGATAATGCTACGGTTGCTTCGCGTGTGACACATATTAACTCCGAGCGTGACAGAATCACGCTAGAGAGTATTGGCCGTGATGATCTACTGCGTTTTAATGATGGCGATTGGGTTGAAGTGACTGATGACTGGCGTGAGCTGAACAACTTACCCGGGGAGCTACGTCGTATTCGAACAGGAGGTGGTGTTGATGAGACTGCCCGTACCCTTACATTTGATCAGCCTTTACCGGCTGAGCCTACGAGTAGTGCAGACTCTAGCCATTTTCCTGTGGGCGGTAATAATGCCACAGATCCTAAACGTAATACGCGGGTTGTTCGTTGGGATCAATCAGGCGTAGTACGTCGTGAAGATGGCAGTGACGTTCATAACTTAAATAGCCCGTCCAGTGCTGGAGATATCGTTATTCCGTCATTGGCCAACGGTATATTTCTTGAACACGGTATTGTGGTGTCTTTTGATCTGGACTCAAATCCAGACCTATACCCTTCAGGAGGTGAATTTAAAAGTGGAGATCACTGGGTATTTGCTGCACGCAGTACAGATGCCAGTATTGAGCTGCTTGATAAGGCTGCTCCGTTAGGCATACACCATCACTTTGCACGATTAGCGCGTGTTGATTTTCCTAATAACGAAACAGATTTTAGAACTCTATGGCCCGCTATTCTTGATGGAGAGGATTGTAGTTGTACGGTGTGTGTGACTGTTGAAAATCATAATAATGGCACAGCAACTATTCAACAGGCGATCGACACTATCAAAGATACCGGAGGTTCCATCTGTTTGGGCATTGGTACTTATAATATCGATCGTCCTTTAAGCATGACAGGTGCACGCTCGTTGACAGTAAAAGGTCAAGGGTGGGCTTCTTTGCTGGTGGGGACTGAACCAGGTGAGATTTTGGAAATTGCGGACTGCAAAGGTGTAACACTTGAAAACTTTACGGCTATCGCGTCGGCGGGTAAGTCGGGTACTAGCAGTGTAATTGCTGCACATAATGTTGTTGATTTACACCTTGATCATATCAACATACTTGGGCTTGCGGTTGAGCGTAGTACCAGTATCGGTATTGGCCTGTCAGGTTTGATTTTAGGCGCGAATATTAACCAATGTGTCATTGTTGCTGAGCGTGGGGTCGCCACTGTTACGACAGGAAAACGTAATTTTGTGATGACAGTTGAGCTTTGTATAGAAAAAAACCTGATGTTCTGTAGTCAACGGGCAATAAGCTTTGATGCAATTAGCATGCACTTTGGCAACACTCATATCGCTACAAATCTAATGCTAGCGGGTAGTGATGCCGCACTTGTTATCACCGGCACTGTGTTAGAGCGTTCCAAGATGATTCTTACTGACAATACGATAACTAGTAGCGGTGATGGTATACGAGCTGGTGTGGGATCTTTAACGATCAGAAATAATAAAATAAGTGGTGCCGGTAAGAAGAGTGGTCATGGGGTTGTATTACAACAAGGACTTGGCCCGGGCCCCATTGATCAGGTTAGTATTACGGCTAACAGTTTGTCGTTATTAGATGGCAATGCTGTGGCGGTTAATGCTCGAATGCAAGCTATTACAATCGCAGATAACAGTATTGAAAAAATTGGCCTTGGCGCTTTGGTCATGAGTGAAGATGCTAGCGCTGAGTTGATGCTGATACGAGGGAATCGGTGTCATCATC